>CAYGTM010000207.1:0-4690 GCA_964352795.1 uncultured Phycisphaera sp. | reverse complement strand
CGCAGATGAAGAGCGTGGGCGAGGCCATGGCCATCGGGCGCACCTTCAAGGAAAGCCTGCAAAAAGCGATCCGTTCGATGGAGGTCAAACGCTTCGGCCTGGGCCTCGACCGCAACGACAAGTGGCTGACGGCCACGCGCGCCATCGAGCGCGAGCAGTTGGTGCTCGACTTTGCCACGCCCGGTGATCTGGGATATACCGCCAGCGCCACGGGCCTGCGGACGGCCGACGGGCAGCCCATCGAGTGGCCCATCGACGACACCAAGCTCACGCGCAAGCTGGCGGTGCCCAGCCAGGGCCGCATGTATTATGTGCGCTACGCGCTCAAGATGGGGTGGTCGATCGATCAGGTCCACCAACTGACGAAGATCGATCCGTTCTTCCTGGGGCAGATCGCCGAGCTGGTGGCCTTCGAGGACACGCTGCTGCGGTACGACCGGCTGGAAGACGTGCCCGAGCGTGTGCTCCGGCAGGCCAAGCAACTGGGCTACAGCGACGCGCAGCTGGCCAACGTGTACCTCGACGCCATCCGCAGCGAGACCATCCTGAAAGTGCGCGAGCATCGCAAGAAGCTGGGCATCGCGCCGGCGTTCAAGCTGGTGGATACCTGCGCCGCCGAGTTCGAGGCCGCCACGCCATATTACTACTCGACCTACGAGAACCCCGTCACGGTCTACGACGAGCAGGGCAAGGCCACGCAGGTGTACGATAACGAGATCCGCATCACCGACGCGCCCAAGGTGGTGATTCTGGGCGGCGGGCCCAACCGCATCGGCCAGGGCATCGAGTTCGATTATTGTTGTTGCCATGCCGCTTTCGCCGCCCGCGAGTTGGGCATCGAGAGCGTGATGATCAACTCGAACCCCGAGACGGTCAGCACCGACTACGACACGAGCGACCTGCTGTTCTTCGAGCCGCTGACACTCGAAGACGTGCTGAACGTCACCGAGGCGATCAACATCGACGGTCGGCTGACCGGCGCGATCGTGCAGTATGGCGGCCAGACGCCGCTCAACCTGGCCCACGGCCTGGCGATGGCCGGCACGCCCATCATCGGCACCAGCCTGGACAGCATCGATCTGGCCGAGGACCGCGACCAGTTCGACAAGTTGCTCGAACAGCTCGACCTGGCCCGACCCGCCAGCGGCATCGCGCGGTCTCGACAACAGGCCGAGGCGGTGGCGGCCGAAATCGGATATCCCGTGCTCGTGCGCCCCAGTTATGTGCTGGGCGGCCGCGGCATGGAAATCTGCCAGGACACCATGGCGTTGCGGCGGTTCGTGGAGAGCGCCGTGCGCAGCGCCGGGCTCGACGGCGGCTTGCAGGACGCGCCCATCCTGATCGACAAGTTCCTCGACGGCGCGACCGAGGTCGACGTGGACGTCATCGCCGACTTCGATCCGACTGGCGAGACGGACGATGGGCAGGCCATCATCTGCGGCATCATGGAGCACATCGAGCACGCGGGCGTGCATAGCGGCGACAGCACCTGCTTCCTGCCGTCCAACGAGCTCTCGCCCCGCACGGTCGAGAAGGTGCGCGCCGCCGCCAAGAAGCTGGCAAGGGCCCTGCGTGTGTGCGGCTTGATGAACGTGCAACTGGCCATCAAGGACGACGTGGTGTATGTGCTCGAGGTCAACCCTCGCGCCAGCCGCACGGCTCCGTATGTGAGCAAGGCCACGCACGTGCCGTGGCCAAATCTGGCGGCCCGGGTGATGATGGGACAAACTCTTGACGAACTGAACGTGCGCGAGGTGACCAATACCGGCGCGTTCGCGGTGAAGGCCCCGGTGTTCCCGCACCAGAAGTTCCCTCGCGTCGACTTCGTGCTGGGCCCCGAGATGCGCAGCACGGGCGAGGTCATGGGCATCGACGCGTCGGCCCCGCTCGCGCTGGCCAAGGCCGCGATGGCCGCGGGCAACACGCTGCCCACCGCCGGCGCGGTCTTCGTCTCGGTGCGCGACGCCGACAAGCCGGGCATCCTCCCTGTCGTGCGCGGGCTGGCGGCCATGGGCTTCGTGATCCACAGCACGGGAGGCACGGCCCAGTTCTTGTCGAGCTACAGCGTGCGCACGAATCTGGTGCAGAAGATCGCCACGGGCGCGCGGCCCAACGTCATCGACATGATGACCAGCGGCGACATCCACCTGGTGATCAATACGCCCACCGCCAGCGGCAGCGAGACCGACGAGGGCCGCATCCGCTCGACTGCGGTGAGGCTCTCGATCCCGATGATCACCACCGCCACCGCCGCGCGGGCCGCGGTGGACGCCATCGCCGCCATGCGCGCGGGCGACTGGTCGGTGCGGCCCTTGCAGGAATATGCCGCGGTGGCCAAGGCCAGCGCGAAGCGGGCCGAGCCGGTCGCCGCCCGCTAAGACCGGTCGATCCGGCAGTTCCGGGCCTTTCGGTTTCTTGCTGATGCCGTAAATGGGAACCACCTGTGCGACAGGCTGGCCCGTGGCTGGCATCTCGTGGTGTGCAAGGAACGCGGATCCGCTCCCAACAAACCCGCGAACGTTTGGGAGCGCACGACCGTCGGAGCATGGATGGAGCCCGCCCTGGGCCCTCGCTCGCAGCCGCCTCGACGAGGCCGCCGGGCGCTCCGACCTGTCAGAAGCTTGCTCACGGACGACGGCGACCGGACGGAACGGCCGGGGTAAGGACGCTGTGCATGCGGATGAGTGAACGGGACGCGTCGCGGTTCCATCGCCTGCACGGCAGGCCGGGCGTAGGCCCCAACGAGCTGGTCGTGGCCGACCGCGATTGGTTGCATGGCCGCTTCCGGTTGCCGCTCGATTGCCCGGATTTTGCCGATGCGGGTCCGATCTTCTGGCCCACGGTGGTGTTCGCGCGCGAGCCGGTGATGATCGTGCAGGCCCACGCCGAGCCGGTGGTGGCCGACCCGAACACGACGATGGTGTATAACGCGATGCGACCGTACACGCGACGGGCGCTGACCGATCGGGGGGATCGCTGCGAGTGGTTCAGCGTGGCCCCGCACCTGGCCATCGAGATCGCCCGCGGCCTTGGCCTGCCCGCCCACAGCCCCGAATCGCTCGTGCCCTTTACCCATGCGACTTGTGCGCCCGAGCTCTATCGAGACCAGCGCCGCCTGAGCGTGCAACTGGCCGATCCCGCGTCCGACCCGCTGGGCCTGGGCGAATCGGTGCTCGACGTGTTCCGACGGGCGTTGGTCCCCGGCGTGAGCCCGCGCCAGCAGCGCTCGGCGGCCGTCACCGAGCCCACCCGGCGGGCCCACCGCGACCTGGCCGAGAACGCCAAGGCCGTGCTGGCGCGGCGATACGCCGACCGGATCACGCTCGACGAACTCTCCGACGACCTGGAAGTCTCGCCCTTCCATCTGGCTCGTACGTTCCGGCATTGGACGGGGCAGACGGTGCATCGGTACCTGACGTCGCTGCGCATCGCGGCGGCGCTCGACCTCATCGCCCAAGGCATGGCGCTCACCGATGTGGCCCACGCCACGGGCTTCTCGAGCCATAGCCACTTCACGCAGACGTTCGGTTGCGTGCTGGGCGAGAGCCCCTCGGCGTGGCGCCGCACGATCATCAGGCCTTGCTCGGAGCGTGACACTCCGGCTCGAACCCCCGAAGTTGGGGATGGGCAAGGTGACGATACCGCCCCAGAAGCGTTCCAGCAGGGTCGTGGGCCCCTTGGCGCTGCAGCAGCGGGCTGAATCGGCCGAAATCTGGGCGTGCCCCGACACGGAGCCCGCCCATGCACGACACGCCCAGAAGCGGCGCGAACATCCGAGAAGGCCTCGCCGACGACGAGCTGCGATTGAACGATCGCGTGCGCTCCATCGTCGGCAACGGCGGCATCACCGAGTTTGCGCGCAAGCTCGGGCTCAACCACGAATCCGTGCGGCGGTACGTCCGCGGCGCGACGGCCCCGCCCGCGCTCTTCCTGCTCCGGGTCGCCAGCCGATGCGACGTGGATTGCCGATGGTTGCTGACCGGCGAACGCGAGCACGAGGCGGCCCTGCTGCGTAGCGCGAGCACCGAGGCCCTGACGCGCGAGATCGATCGCCGCGTCGAGGCGTTCCTGGAACTCGCCCAGGACCACCTGCCCGCCGACGTCGACCCACAGAAGCGGTCGGCCCTCGTATTCGCCATCATGGATCGGCTGGCCCAGATGCCGTGGAGCGGCGATGATCGCCGGTCGGAACCCCCACCGAATCGGGCCCGGGCCATCGGGCGCGAGCGGACGGACGGCCCATGATCGCGGAGGCTCAGGACGCCGGATAGGTACACCGCGTGCGATCGGTCTCCCACACCGTGACCTCGCGCAATCTCGCGCCGCTGCCGGTGGCTTCGATCGCTTTGGACAGCCGCTCGTAGCACACGCGCGCGATGTGCTCGACGCTGGGGTTCACGCCCGCGCGGCTGAAGTCGGGCGGGTCGATGTTCAGGTTCGTGTGGTCGAAGGGCGCGATGATCGTCTCATCGACCAGCCGCTCGAGGTCCTGCATCGTGAAGGGCATCGTGCCGGTTTCTGGCAACGATGCCTCGACCGCCGGCTCGACCTGGTAGTTGTGCCCGTGACCGCTGGGGTTGTTGCACTTGCCGAAGAGTCTTTGGTTTTCCTCGTCACTGAGGCTGTCGACGTGCAGCCGGTGGGCCGCGGCGAAGTCGAAGCGTTGGCGCAGGATGACTGTGGTGGGGGT
>CAYGTM010000206.1:0-4719 GCA_964352795.1 uncultured Phycisphaera sp. | reverse complement strand
ACGCAAGACCGACCCGATGGGGCTGATCGCCGCCGTCGCGCCCATGCTCGGGCTGCTGGGCACGGTGGTGGGCCTGGTGGGCGCGTTCGAGACGCTCAGCGTGAGCGAGGGCGTGCGGCCCGAGGCGTTGGCGTCGAGCATCTCGGTGGCGCTCATCACCACGGTGCTGGGGCTCATCGTGGCCATCCCCAGCACGGCGCTGCACAGCTTCTTTCGCAATCGTGTTGACGCGCTGGCCCAGACCATCGCTGAACTGACCGAGGAACTGGCGGCGCGCATCCAGAGTTCCAAGCCGGCGGGCGGCCAGTCGCCCACGCCCGCGGGCCGCGCGCCGGCCCCCACCGTGGCCGGCGCTCGCTGACGGAACGGCACCCACGGAACCCCAGATGCTCTTCGGCTCCAAGCCATCCCGCGTGCGATTCACGGTGAACATGACGCCGATGATCGACGTGGTGCTGCTCATCATCATCTTCTTTATCTATACGGCGCGATTCGCCGAGGTCAGCCGCACGAGCGTGAACCTTCCCGACGAGCCGGGCACCGCCGACGCGGCGAGCGACCCTGACGCGCTACTGATCGACGTGCGCAGCGACGGGGTGTTCCTGGTCAACGGGCGGGACCGAACGCTCGAGCGGGTCATAGAAATTGTGGAAGAACAGGCCGATCGCGTGGGCGGGCCAGCGAACCTGCGCGTGCTGCTGCGGGCCGACCGCGGCACGTCGGCGGGCCCGGTGAACGATCTGGCTCGTCGGCTGACGAGCATGGGTGTGCGGCAGTGGAGCCACGCGACGGTCGATCGATCGGGGCGGGGCTGAACAATGCGCGTGAGGCCCCCGAGCACGCGAGGCGAACTGGGCGAACTGCCGCTCACGCCGATGATCGACGTGGTGTTCCTGCTGCTCATCTACTTCATGGTGACGGCGACGATCGCGCCGCCGGAAAGCCGTGTGGCCTCGACGCTGCAAGGCGAGCGTGGGGCGGGGCAAGCGCGAGACCTCAAGCCGCAGATCGTGACGGTGGACCTGACCGACGGCACGGTGACGTATCGCCTGGGCTCGCGGGTGTTCGCCGATCGGAACTCGCTGGCGTCGGCCCTCGAACAACTTCCCAAGGAGGGCGGTTTGTTCGTGCGGGTGACCGACCGGGCGCCGTGGGACGCGGTGGCGGGCGTGATGCAGGACGCGCTGGACGCGGGCTTTGTGAAGAGGACGTATGTGCCGGCCGACTAGGAGTTTTTCGATCCTGGCTCTGACGCTGGCGTGCGCGAGCGGGGCGGCGCGCGCGCAGGGCGAGGAAGAACGCTTTGGGGCGTACCTCGAACGCGCCGAGCTGCGCGAGGTCGAAGCCGCCGACCTGAGGTATCGCTTCGAGAATGCGCCGCCCGATCGGCGGCAGCCCATCGCCCAGCGTCTGTCGGCGCTGTACGTCGAGTTGCTCGGCCTGGCGACGAGCCCGAAGGACCGCCAGCGCATCGAGGAACTCGGCCGGCGATTGACGCGGCAACTGCCCGAAGACGCCGCGGGCGACCTGCGCCTGGCGCTCGTGCGCGCGCGATACCAATGGGCCAAGGAAGTCGCCGAGCGGGCCCGGCTGAACACGGTGCCCGCCGAGGAGTTGCAGGAAGCCGAGCGGACGCTGCGCGACATGGTGCCCGAGTTGTCGTCGGTGGCGCAGACGGCCGGTGAAGCGGCCTATCGCCTCGACCGCCGCCGAACGGCCGTGGGCCTCGATGAGCAGGAGCAGTTGGCGTACGAGGCCGCGACGCGGGTGCGTTCGACGGCGCACTATTTGCTGGGTTGGACTCGGTATTACTTGGCCGTGATGACTGGCGGGCAGCGCTTCGCCAGCGACGCGTTGACCGATCTGGGCGTGCTGCTAGGTGCCGAGAACAACAAGGCCGCCAGCGTCGAACGCGCCGACGAGCGGCTGATGCGTTTCGATCATGTGGCCGATTCGGCCATCGCGGCGGCGTTCTGCGAATCCCTGCTTGGCAACGCCGATACGGCGTTGCGCTGGATCGACAAGGTCGAGTCGGCGCCCACGCTGTCCGAAGGCATCCGCGACCGGTTGTTCGTGTGCCGCCTGCTTGTGTTCGGCGAGGCCAAGCGCTGGAGGGACCTGGCGTATCACAGCGATCTGAAGCGCCGCTCGCGTCGCGCCGACGGCAAGCCCGGGCTCGAACCGCTCGAATCCCAACTGCTCGCCCATATTTCGTGGCAGGCGTTGTCGGTCGGCCGCCTCGTGCCGCGGGATCGATCGGTGCTCGAGGAGATCGCCCACGCGGCCATCCAGGATCTCGTGCGCCAGAATCAGGTGGCCGTTCTGCGTTCGCTGGTCGAGCAGTTCGGCACGTCCTCGCTCGAGGGCGAGGGGTTCATCTTCGCGTATGTGCGAGGACAGAATGCTTACGAGCGGGCGACGCGGGCGTATGAAGCCGCGGGCAATACCGACGGGCAGATCGCCCAGAGCGACGAGGTGGCCAACCTGTACGCCGCCGCGGTGCGCGCCCTCGACGCGGCCCTGAACGCCGACGATGTGGGTCGCTTCCCGACCGAGCGGGCGCAGGCGATGCAACTGGCGGCGATGGCGGCGTACCTGGGTGGGGCTTTGCTGGACGCGGCCGACCGCTTCGAGCGCGCCCATGAAAAAGCCGAGGACACCGAGCAGGCCGAACGCGCGCTGTGGCACGCGATCGTCGCGCTCGACGCGGCCATCCGTGGGGGCAACACCGGCGTCGAGGCGCGTCGCGATCGCCTCGTCACCTTGTATCTCCAGAGTTTTCCGGGCACCGAGCGGGCGGCGCGGCTGCTGGTGGCGCGCGCGGGCGCGTCGTCGGCCGACGATCCCAAGGCCGTCGAGATCCTGCTCAACGTCGAGGCCGATTCCCCGCTGTACGAGGCCGCCCGCCGCCGGGCCGAGCGTTTGCTGTACGCCAGGCTGCGCACGCTGACCGGGGATTCGCGCTCGGCCGCAGCCCTGCGATATCTGACGGTTGCCGACGAGTTGCTGTCGATCGATCGCCGGCGGGCCGTGACTGGCGATGTCTCGTCGGCCTCGCTGGCGGCCGATCGCGCGCTCGCGCTGGCCCGGGCGATGTTGCAGGTCATCCTGGGTTCGCCCGTGCCCGACGTGGATCGGGCCGACACGCTGCTGGACACCGTGCAGGAACTTCGCCTCCGCGTGGGCGAGCCGCCCGAGTCGATCGAATCCGAGATCGCGTATCGCCGCTTGCAGGTCGCGCTCGCGCGAGACAAGATCGACGAGGCGCAGCGGCTTGCGCGTACGTTTGACGATCAAGACGGTGCGTTCAAGGTTCTGGCCTCGCGTGCGATGTATGCCTGGGCCGCCGAGCGATTCCGCGGGACGCCCGAAAACACTCGCTACGCCGAGCAGGTGGTGGCCTTTGGTCGCCCCGTGATCACCGAGATGGGAAGCGACGACGCGACCCTGGCCACGCCGCAGGCGTTTGGCGTGCATACCACCGTGGCACGCGCGGCCTGGGTGCTGGCGCGGGGTGAGGGCGGCGAGCAGACGCAAGGCGAGATGCTCGATCTGGTGCTTGCCATCGACGGTCGGCTGGTGGCCGCCGACGTGGCCGATGCGTTCTCGCTCTCGCGCTTTGCCTACGCCAGTGAAATCGCCGGCCGGCCGAGCGACGCGCTCGATGCGTGGCGTCGATTGCTGGCTGGCGCGCCTGAGGACTCGTCCATGGGGCTGCGCGCCCGCTATGAATCGGCGCGTTTGCTCGCCAAGGAAGACTCGCCCCGCGCCATCGACGCGCTGCGGCAGCACTTGCTGTTGTTCCCCGGCACGCCCGAGCCTTGGGCCGCGCGCCTGGCGGAGTTGCTCGACGCACTCGAGGGCGGGCGCGACCTGCCGCCGCCAGCGTTGGAAGATGCGCCATGACTGGCACCCCTCCACCGCCGATGCCACCGGGGCCCAGGCCCACACCGCGCGAGGCCGCCATCGCGGGTATTCTGGGTTTGCCGCCCGATGCCAACGCCGCCGGCCTGCTGGGCGTCGACCCCGAGCGCACCGACGACGGCGAGATCGTCGCCGCCCTGAACGAACGGCTGGCCAAGGTCAACGCCCATCGCTATAGCGGCACGCCGCTGGGCGACGAGGCCCGCCTCGCGTTGCACGCCGCCGCGGCCCATCTTCTGGGCAGCCGTCGCCGCTCGACGGGCTTCGATGTCGCACCCGATTCTTCGACTGACATTCCAGCGCGATGGGAACGCCCGCATTCTCTGCCGCCCGCGCACCTGGCGTTGCAGCAAGATGCCGTGCTCATGCTGGGCGCGCACGGTGGGTGGAACGCGACGACGATGCGTCACCTGTCGATGCTCGCGCACGCGCGGGGGCTCACGGGTGATGATCTTGCGGTGGCCCTCACGCGATTGTCGCGGCAGAGCGGCCCGCCCACGCCGCCGTCAAGCAATGGTTCAAGCACCACGGACGACGGCGTGTCGGACTTGGGTCGGCACGCGCCGATGGTGCCTGCGGCATCTGGTTCTGCTCCCAACGACCTCGCGCTGCTGGGCGCGATGGCGGTGGCCGTGATGCTCACGCTGGTGGCTGCGGCGGCGGTGCTCATCGCCATTCCCGTGATGCGAAACTCGGGCCAGGCCGCCCAGCAGGCCGCCGCGAGCGAGCAGGCGGCGGCCGTGGCAACCCCCGCCCGCCCCCCGCCCGCACCGCAGCGCCGCGCCAACGCGCCGG
>CAYGTM010000205.1:0-4770 GCA_964352795.1 uncultured Phycisphaera sp. | reverse complement strand
GGCTCGCGACCGCACGCGCCGAGCCCGGCGAGCGCGAGCGACGCGCCCATGACCTTCAGGAAGTCTCGGCGCGAGCCCTCGAGCAACTCGCTGGCGCGCGAGGGAAACTCACGCCCGAGCCACTCGCGAAAGTCGGCCTTGTCCACGAACTCGTCCACGCTACGCCACACCGGACGCCCGGCCGTTTCGGCAAGCTTCCGCGGCGCGCGATCGACCTCGCGCTTCCCGCGAGTCGAGGGGCACTGGTCGATGGTCTTCTCTGCCATGCGGTCTTCTCCGGCCGGCAAGTCTGAGTCACACGAGGCGATCCGAATCAACGAACTAGTAGTGGCACGCGCCGCAGTTTTCGGGCGGGGCCCGGCGGATGCCCGCGAGCACCGCCGAGGCGGCCGCCGTCTGGGCATCGCTCCCGGCCATCTCGCCCAGCCAGGCTTCCTCGACCCACTGCAAATCGGTCACCATGTTCTTGGGCACGAGATACGACGCCGGGTTGTCGTGGCCCTCGAGCGCGTCGCCCACGCCGCGATGGCAATCGAGGCACCAGCTCATGCTCAACGGCTGGGCCTGGTACACGATCGGCATCGCCTCGATCTGCCCATGGCACGAATAGCAGCTCACGCCCGCGTTCACATGGACATGATGCGGGAAGTTGCGCACATAGTCGGGCAGCTTGTGGATGCGATCCCACGGGATCGACGCATCCTCGGTCCACGCCGTGCGGATGAACTCGACCTTTTCCTTCGGGTCGTACGCGGGCGCGAGCATGCCGTCGGTGTGGCAGCCCATGCACGTCGACACCGGCGGCACGTTGGCCTCGGCCGACTTCTCCACGTTGGTGTGGCAATACCGGCAATCCATGCCCAGCTTGCCCGCGTGGATCTGGTGGCTGAAGCCCGAGCCGGGCTGGGTGGGCATGTAGCCCACCTCCCAATACTTGGGCGTGAAGTACATGGTCACGATGGAAATCACCACGACGACGCTCGTCGCGCCGCCGATGGCCCCCACCGTGGGTAACAGGTTCATCCAAACTGGGAATCGAACGGACACCGGACGCCTCCCGTGCTCTCCCGGAACGACCCAGCCCACCAAGGGCGGCCGCGCCGGGCCCAAACAAGCACCGCAGGGCCCTGCACGGCCCCTGCACTGTCCCAATATTCCCACCGCGCGACCCCAAAAGCCTCTTTCGCGTATGCTTTGACAGCAAAAAGTACTGTTTTACGGAAAGTGAGACGGAGTCTCAATGAGACCAAATGCCCGTCTCGATCCTGAGAACCAGCCAATGACCCAATCACAATCCGAACTTACAGGCGATCAACAGCCAACTCCCCGCGACCTCGTCGGGCCGGTTGTAGTGATGGGCTTCGGTGTCGCCATCGGCATGTGGCTTGTGTGGTTTATTGGACATCAGCCTTGGCTCGACCTCTCCGCGTACTTGGGGGGCTCAGCGATGATGGCCGTGCTCACCGTGGGGGCTTTGGGTGCAGGATCCCGCAGTGGTCGTCGCTACGGCTGGATGGCCGGGGCGGGCACCGCATTCGTGGCCGCCCTGCTCAACTTGCTCATCATGGGCTCGTTGCTCTCCGAGAGCATCGACGGCGCAACCCCTGCCCAGGGCTCGGCCGGGCTGACCCCATCAGCGGGCACCGCGATGCTCGGCTTTTTATGCGTAAGTGTTTTGCTTGGAATATTTCTGGGCTGGGTAGGTGGATTCACCGGGCATGTCGTCCGCCGGGAGCCACTAACGGTCTGGGCATCCCGCTTCGCAATCGTTGCCGCGACGGCCGTCGCCCCGCTGCTGCTGCTGGGCGGGCTGGTCACCAGCACGGGCTCGGGGCTGGCCGTCCCGGACTGGCCGGGCACCTACGGCGCCAATATGTTCCTGTACCCCATTGCCCTGATGGCCGACCCGAGAATCTTCTTGGAACACACCCACCGGCTCTTCGGCTCGCTGGTGGGCATCACCACCATCTCGCTGGCGATCTTCGTGTGGTCGACCGCCGACGTGCGCAAGAAGTGGGACATCCTGATTTCCATCTCCGTGGTCCTCGTGATCGGCGCGGCGCTCGTGATGGGCTTGCGGTTGCACATGGCCGAGAGCCTGGGTGGAATGGCGTTCGGCGGATTCGCCGTCGCGGTGGCGTTTAGCAGCGTCGCGTGGTTCCTGGCCGCGCTGGGCATGAATCGCCCGGCCCAGGCGGCGGCGGCGTTGATCCTGATGGTCAGCGCCCAGGGCGTGCTGGGCGGCACCCGCGTGACCGAGGCCAACCCGCTGCTGGGCACCATCCACGGCGTGCTGGGCCAGGCGTTCTTCGCGTCGATGGCGATGTTCGCGGCATGGATATCTCCCACCGCGCGCACGCTGCGAGCAATGGAGCGCCCACGCGCGTGGGTGCGTACCGGCGCGTGGATGCTGCTGGCGACGCTTGTGCTGCAACTGGTGATGGGCGCGATGTACCGGCACGGCAGCATGGCCGCCGAGCCGCGCGCCTGGGCGGCCCCGGCCTTGCACGGGCACATGACCTTTTCGGTGGTCGTGGTGGTTTTGGCCGCGGTGGTGGGCTTCGCGCTGATGGGGCAGGGGTCGGGGCCGTCCTCGGAGGCGGGCGACGAACAAGACCGACGCGGCGCGCGCGTGTGCGGTCGTCTGGGCCGGCTGCTGTTCGCGGCGGTCATCCTCCAGTTCGTGCTTGGATGGATTGCCTTCGCGCTGGTCACCGGTAGCGAGCGGCGCGTGGTGCCCACGGCCGATCAGTTAGCGGACGCTGCCGGCGTGCCCCTCGCCACGGCCCTGGTCACCTTTGCCCACCAGGCGAATGGCGCGCTGCTGCTGGCGACGGCCAGCGCGGCGGTGGTGTGGGGCGGGTTGGTCTTGGCGCGGCGGCGTGAGGGGCGCGTGCCATCAGAGGTTGCGGCGGGTGCAATCCGCTGACACTCCGGGCGTTGATTCCCAAGAATCACCGATATGGGGCCTGGGGCTCTCTCGGGCCGTGATCGCGCAACGGAGTTTGCCAATGGCCGGACAAGATGGCGCGGCACGGGGCGAGCGGCAAGCGCAAGTAGACATCCGCCGGGCGTTGGAGCCCATCGAGGCGTCCGACTTCGGCTTCGACCAGGCCCGGCACCTGCTCTGGCGCGCGGGCTTCGGCGGCACGCCGGGGCAGATCGCCGCCATCACGCGACTCGGGCCCGAGCGCGCGGTGGACTATCTGCTGGAAACCCCCGACGCGCCCGACGCCACGCCCGAAGCGGATCTGTTCGACCGCCACATCATGCGTCCGTACACCGAGGAAGAGGAGCTCATCGCCGCCCAGGCCCGCAGGTCTCGGGACGAGGACGCGCTGGCCACGCTGCGCGCGATGCGCCAGCAGGCGCAGATACAGGACCGTCGGCAGATGCGCGAGATCCAGCGGTGGTGGCTCACGCGGATGATCGAGACTGCCCGCCCGCTCGAAGAAAAGATGACGCTGTTCTGGCACGGCCACTTCGCCACCAGCTACCGCACCATCGAAGACAGCTACCACATGTTCCTCCAGAACCAGCGGTTCCGCGGGCACGCCCTGGGCAACTACGGCACGCTGATGCACGAGATCATCCGCGATCCGGCGATGCTGGCCTATCTGGACAACAACGACAGCCGCAAGGGCCGGCCCAACGAGAACCTGGCGCGCGAGCTGATGGAGTTATTCTCGATGGGCGTGGGGAAGTACAGCGAGCAGGACATCAAGGAGGGCGCCCGCGCGCTGACGGGCTATACCTTCCGCGACGACGAGTTCGTGCTCGACCGCGAGAACCACGACGGCGGGCGCAAGCGAATCTTCGGGCGCACGGGCGAGTACGACGGCGATGGGTTCGTGAAGGCCATCCTGGCCCAGCGTGCTACCAGCGAGTTCATGGTCCGCAAGCTGTACTCGTTCTTCGTGGGCGACCTCCCCGATGATCCGCGCGAGCTTGACCCTTGGGCCGGCAAAGTACTCGACATGATGCGCACCGAGCTTGTTCGCCATCGCTACGAGGTCAAGCCGGTGCTGCGGGCGCTGTTCCTGAGCCGGCACTTCCATAGTGACGAGGTTCGAGGGCAGCGCATCAAGAGCCCGGCCGAGCTGGTGGTGGGCGGCGTACGCGAGCTGCGCACCCCGGTGCGCGATCTATCCGCGCTACTCGACGCGATGGAACTGATGGGCCAGAATCTATTTTTCCCGCCGTCGGTGGCCGGGTGGGCCGGCGGGCGGTCGTGGATCAACACCTCGACGATGTTCGTGCGGCAGAACACGCTGGCCTTCCTGCTGACCGGTCGCAAGCCGGGCGGGCGAGACGCGCTAGCCGACATGCAGGCATACGAACCCGAACCGATCATGGCGGAGTTGCGCGCGGCCTTTGATGAGGGCGGCAACGAGCATGTGGTGCGCAGCGTGCTGCGGTACACGCTGGGACGCACGCCGGAGCACTCGATCAAGGCATTGCTGGATGTCCTGGAGCGCCGCGGTGGCGCGCGCGACGGCGAGGCTTTGCGCGATATGCTTCTGCTGGTGGCGGCGATGCCGGAGTATCAGCTCTGCTGAGGGCTTTGGTGGATTGCGAGGAGATTGACATGGACCTGCACGAGTCGAAGGCGTACACACGTCGGGCGTTCCTGGAACGCGGGGTGATGCTGGCGTCGGCATCGATGGTCGCGCCGGGCTTCGTGCAGTCGGCGGCCTGGGGGCTTCCCTCGCCCAGCGCGATGCTCACGAGCCTGGCGGGCGTGCCCGAGGATCGCGTGCTGGTGATCGT
>CAYGTM010000204.1:0-4778 GCA_964352795.1 uncultured Phycisphaera sp. | reverse complement strand
CCCCGGACCACCCAAACAAAGCCCACGAGCCAAAAACCGGCCATTTCACGGCAAAATCGCGGATTGCCGGTCCGCATAACCCTTGTTCGAAATGATTTCGAAGGCCTTCGAAATGATTTCGCAGGCCTTCTAAATCGTTTGAGAGGCCTTCGAAATCGTTTCACAGGCCTTCGAAATGGTTTGAGGGGCCTTCGAAATGATTTCGCGGGCCTTCGAAATGGTTTGAGGGGCCTTCGAAAGAGTTTCGGGGGCCTTCGAAATTGTTTGAGAGGCCTTCGATGGAATAGGACAGGGCTTCATGCCTGTTCGCTAGCGCTCTGACGGAGCTTCGTGGGAAGCCGGCGTGAGAGCCGACTACGTCCGGAGCGCACATGACCGCTTGGCTGCCCGATCGTTTGCTTGAGCTAGAGCAACTGCCGGGCAATGATGCAGGTCAATGATGGTAGCGCATGGGTTCGACTTGTCTGTGCTTCAGCGTGAAGGCTTCGCTTTGAGCGAGGTGGGCCCTGCTGACGCAGACATCCTGGCGGCAGCCCGGTCGCTTGGCACCCCGTTCACGCCCGCGGGGATGCCGGACATACAGACCCTGAGGCCAAGAGAGTTGAGCGAGGCGCCGTCGAACACGTACAGCGGCAACTTCGGTACCGGCGCCTTCCCTTTCCACACCGACATGGCCCACTGGCACCGCCCACCCCGCTACATGTTGTTCGTGTGCATCGTTCCTGATCCACAGGTTGCAACTCGAATCGTGCGGTGGCGTGACGTCAACGAGAGAGTCGATGCAGGCTGCCTGAGCCGTGCTCGCTTTCGGCCAAGACGGCCGCAGCAAGGTGCAATGTACCGCCTACGCGCCCGCGATGGCGACATTCATCGATGGGATTCGCTGTTCATCCTGCCAGACAATCAGAGTGGCCGCCAACTTCGTGATGAGATGCTTGCATTGGATCTTGGAGCGCTGTGCAAAGACATCGTTCTCGATCGATGCGGCATGGCCCTTGTGATTGACAACTGGCGGGTGCTTCACGCTCGCTCGCCTATCGCACCAACAAGCCCGCGCGTTGTGAAGCGGGTGTATATTGAAGGAGATAGCGATGGACGCTAAGCAAACGCCGCATATTTGGTCCAAGGAGGCTCTGCTGGCAAAAGCGGAGCGTTACTGCGAGGCTATGTATGAGGCCGATCAGGGAGATTGGCGGTTTGGCTTCTGGTCCACACTTATCATGGAAATGTTGATAAGAGCGTCCGCATCGTCAGTTTCTCCGGCGCTGCTTGCAGACAGAAGGGATTGGGCACAGGTCGTATATGCGTCTGGACGCCAGCCCAACACAAAGAAGTTCTCTCCGCGGTCGGTAGAGATTACAGTTCTTATTGACTGTGTAGAGAACACGTTTCCCGAGTTTACAAGCGAGATGGGAGCATTCTGCGTCGTACACGCACAACGTCGCAATGCCGAGGTGCATTCGGGTGAGATGCCATTTGATATGCTTGGGTCTGGTGTATGGCTCCCCCAGTTCTACGCGGTTTGCAAGTGCCTTCTAGACGTACTTGAAGTGAAGCTTGAAGACTTTTTCCCAGAGGATATCGCGGAGGCCGCAGAGACGCAGATCAAGGCAGCAGCGGACGAGGCCGCTAAGGCGGTATGGGCGAGTATCAACGCCCACAAGCAGGTATGGGAAAGCAAGTCTTCGGCAGAGCAAGCGACACTGCAAGAGGCGGCAAAGGCGAAGATGACAAGACACTACGGCCACAGAGTGAGTTGCCCAGCATGCAGCAGCGTGGCAGTATTGCACGGACAGCCACACGGACCTGCTAGAAGGCAGCTGGAAGAAGATGAAATCGTTGAGAGGCAGCAGAAGTTGCCAAATGCTTTCGAGTGCCTCGCATGCGGGCTTCGTATCACTGGTTTTTCGAAGCTGATGGCTTGTGGTTTAGGCGATACATTTACCACCACCTACAACTACGAACCCATGGACTATTTTGGAATCGATCTTGACGAGCATGCCCGCAAACATTTGATGGAAGAAGACCACAACGAACCGTGGTAGGATCGTTGATAGTCGACAAAACACGAAAGCTGAGATGCTACCAAAAAACAGGCCCACGGCTGACGACGTGGGCTCGTTCCATTCCAGCGAAGCTGAGCTCTCTTACGACTCGGACGACTCGCCCGCACCCTCGGACGCCTCGGCCTTCGGCTCGGCCGTCGCCGCCTGCTTGTCGCCACCCTTATCCCCACCCCTGTCCTTGCGGAGCTTGGCGTTGTAGGCCGAGCGCTTGTCGGCCTGGCGGCGGCGGCGGCTGGGGGCGCCGCCGATCTCGGGGCCTTCCTCGGCACCGACGAACTGGATCACGCACATCTCGGTGGCGTCGCCCAGCCGGTGGTAGCCGATGCGGACGATGCGGGTGTAGCCGCCCTGGCGGTCCTGGAAGCGGGGGGCGACGTTCTCGAAGATGTGGCGGACCAGCTTGGGGGCCTTGCGCAGCTCGCCGTAGCGGTTGCGCTCCACCTGATCGCTCGCGGGGATGTCGAAGAACTTCTCGGTGCGCTCGCGCTGGTCGGCCACGCGCTGCTTCATGGCCTCGTCGGCGTTCTTGGGCGTGTAGAGCCAGTCGAAGGCGGTGCGGTCTCGCCCGAGGATGGCGATGACCTGCCGGCGGCTGTGCAGGTCGCCCTTCTTGGCCTTGGTGATGATCTTCTCGACCATGGGCTGGAGGGCCTTGGCCTTGGGCACGCTGGTGACGATCTGGCCATGCTCGAAGAGGGAGGCGGCCATGTTGCGCAGCATCGCCTGGCGGTGCGTGCGGGTGCGGCCGAGCTTGAAGCCTGCTTTGCGGTGGCGCATGACGGGAGTCCTTCGGAAGGGTCGCTTGACCGGGAAACCAGATGCCCGCCGGGCGCGATCACCGCGGCCGGCCGGGTCGAGATTGTAGGCCGCCTGCCCGTTGGCAAGAAGGCCCGGAAACCATGTGCCCGCCCCCAAAGGGAGGGAGCGAGTGTGCCCCCGGAGGGGACTGTGGAGCGCTCAAGACCAACCAGCGAGTGTGGGCCCGGAGGGCCCTACGGAGCGCTCCAGTTACAACTGCACGACTTCGGGCTGATAGCTCTCGGGCAGGTCCATGCCCAGCTCGAGGTTCATCTCCACGAGCTTCTTCTTGACCTCACGCAGGCTGGTGCGGCCGAAGCTGCGGAGCTTGAGCAGCTCGCTCTCGGTCTGCATCAGCACCTGGCCAACGGTGAACAGGCGGGCGCTCTCGAGGCAGTTGCTGGCCCGGACGGACAGTTCCAGCTCGCCGATGGGAAGATTCAGCTTGCGGATGAGCCCCTCGTCGACGCCCGCGGCCGCGGCGGCCTCCTCGCTGACGCGCTCCTGGCCCAGCTCGAAGTATTGGACGAAGGGGTTCAGGTGCTTGCGGAGGATCTTGCCGGCTTCGACCAAGGCCATCTCGGGCGTCAGCGTGCCGTCGGTCCAGATGTCCATGCTCAGCTTGTCGTAGTTGGTGCGCTGGCCGACTCGGGTGTCCTCGACGTGGTAGCGCACGCGGTGGACGGGGCTGAAGATCGAGTCGACGGCGATGAGGCCGATGTCCTGCTCGTCGCGGCGGCTGAGGTGCTCGTTGGCGGGCACGTAGCCGCGGCCCTTGGAGACGTGCAGCTCCATCTCGAAGTCGACCTCGCTGGTGAGCGTGCAGATCACCAGGTCCTTGTTGACGATGGTCACGTTGGTGTCGGCCTCGATGAGGTCGGCGGTCACCTCGCCGGGCCCCTGGGCGGCCAGGTGCATGACGCGGGGCTCGTCGCCCTCGAGCTTGAGCACGAGGTTCTTGACGTTCAGCAGGATGTCGGTGGCGTCCTCGAGCACGCCGGGCATGGTCTCGAACTCGTGGCTGGCGCCCTTGATCTTGACGGCGGTGACGGCGGCGCCCTCGATGCTGCTCAGCAGGATGCGGCGGAGGCTGTTGCCGATGGTGGTGCCGAAGCCGCGCTCGAAGGGCTCGACGGTGAAGCGACCAAAGGTGGTGTTGTTGAACTTGGGATCGGCCACCACACGGGTGGGCAGTTCGAGACCACGCCAGCGTACGCGCATGGGTATACCTCTTTCGTGGGTCGGCAGGTGGCAAGGAAGGCCCACGCCCAACGGCTCTCGGATCCGCCCGCCGCCACCGACCCAACGTGGCGGGCGTTCCTTCTGTCCGGGTGCGCTCAATCTGACACATCGGCCTTGGGCTTGTGGGCCCCGGGCCAAGACGCTCGGAACAACCGAAACAACGGTGAACTAGACGCGGCGCTTCTTGCGCGGGCGGCAGCCGTTGTGGGGGACGGGTGTGTGGTCCTCGATGGCGGTGACGCGGATGCCGGTGGAGACCACGCCGTTGACGGCGGCCTCTCGCCCGCCGCCGGTGCCGCGGATGCGGACCTCGGCCTCGCTCATGCCCATCTTGCGGACCTTCTGGCCCACGCTCTCGCCCGCTCGGGTGGCGGCGAAGGGCGTGGCCTTGCGGGCGCCCTTGAAGCCGATGGTGCCCGCCGAGTCCCAGGCGAGGGTCTCGCCGTTGGTATCGGTGATGGTGACCATCGTGTTGTTGTTGGTCGCCTTGACGTGGATGATGCCACGCACGACGTTCTTGCGGACTTTCTTGGTCTTCTTCGCCATCGAGTGTTCGCTCCTGCGCTCCCACTTGTGGTTCCCGTCGTGAGACGGGCTGGAAGCTCGCGAATAAATGTCTTGTCTTCTCTAGTGCCTGATGCCTGATGCCCAGTGCCCGCGGCGAAATCCGCT
>CAYGTM010000203.1:0-4781 GCA_964352795.1 uncultured Phycisphaera sp. | reverse complement strand
GCAACGGCGAAGATGCCCACCGCCACCAGCAGCGTCACGACCTGCCGGAGCACGCCCGATTTCTTGATGGGTTCGCCGCCGTCCATCGAGTTCAGTTCGAGTTCAGTTGGCGTTGCTGGCGGGTGATCTCACGTTCCATCAGAAGACGCCACGTCTCGTCGGGCTCCATCAACTGCGAACGCTTGAGCACTTCGAGCGTCATGTCGTCGGCGTAGTGGATGCTCCGGCACGCCAGCGCCAGCCCGCGAACCGATTGCTGGTCCGATTGGTCGATCTGCATCGCGGTCATGAAGGTATCGATTGCCGGCCGGGCGTGCCCCATGCGGTAATACGCCACGCCCAGGTGATAACTCGGCCGCGAATCGCCGGGCATCAGCCGCTGGGCCGTCCGCAGAAGGCTCACCGCCGTGGGCAGGTTGTCTTGCTCAAGGTGCAGCACGCCCAGGTTGAGGTGCGCGGTGGCAAAGCCCGGGTCGAGCCGGATGGCCTCTTCCAGCAGCGCCGCCGCCTCGCTGACCCGTTTCTCTTCCTTCAGGTCTTCGTTGTGATAGGCCGTGTAGGCCCGGTCCACCAGCGCTACCGCCTCGCGCTTTTGGGCGGTGTTGTCTTGCACGAGCGGCGCCAGGGCTCGCCTGAGCCCATCGGTCTTGTTGCTCGCGCAACCCAGGCCAAGCACGAGGCACGACAGAATGGCAACGGCCAACGCTCGGTTGGTCATGAAGATAGCTCCGGCTTGACAAACGTAATCGAAAGTTGCCACTGGGTGCGCTGTGGAACGAGTTCCATCCGGGAAATCTCAACCCCCGGCACCATCTCTTCCACACGCGACACCCAACCAATCAAGGCTTCGAGGTTTCGGCTCGTCACGCGATCGTACCAATACGTCCGCTCGATCAGGCCCGGCTGGCCCGAAGGCGTGTCCTGTGTCTGACGGGTCAGCGTCGGCGCGGGCGTCAACCCCACCGCCTGCGCCGCCGCATCGGCCAGGCTCGTGAAGTTCGGCACGCGGTCGAATCGCTGCGAGCCGCTGGACGCCTCGCCCGACAGGTGCCGCTCGAGTCGCGCCGCCTGCATGAGCACCGTGATCGACGTGCCCACCTCCCGCCGACGCTCCGCCTTTGCGCCCGCCAGCGCCGAGCGGCCCACCAACAGGTACACCAGCCCGGCCACCAGCACGAGCGCGCCGGCGTACAGCACCCCGCGCGGCTTGTTGCGCTGCTCCTGCGCCGCCGCGCGCGACGCGAGTTCGCCACGGCTCACCGACAAGCCCTCGCGACCACCTTCGCTCATCGCTGGCCTCCCTCGCGCCGCCATGTGCTCAACATCTTCACGGTGTACTTTGACCCGGCCGCCGAGGACGAACTCGTCTTCCAATCAAGGGCCCCGCTGTTGAGGTCCAACTCGGTCAGCAACGCGTTGATGTCACCCACAACCGACGCGTCGCTCGTCGTCATGTCAACGGTGACCGCTGCGGCGGTCATCTTGATGTCCTTCAACTCCACCCGATCGCCCAACTCGCCCAGAAGGAACGACAAGCCTTCCAGTTCCTTGACCATCGGTTTGCCCGCCGGGCGGGTGATCTCGCTGCCCCGCGTGGCCTGGTCGACCTCGCTGGTGAGCTTGAAGAGCGGCACCGTCGCGCCGGTGATCTCGCCGGGCTTATTCAGGGTCTCTTCCACCTTGGCAATCTCGGCGAGGTACTCGGTCTTCACGCGGGCCGCGTCCTCGCGCACGCCACCCACTTGGCTTTGCCAGCGGAACCCAAGCGCCGCCAGCGCGATGCCGCCGGCCACCAGCGCCAGGCCCACAAACTGATACCCGCGCCGCATCGACCTACCGGGCCGCGTCGCCAGGGAGGCCATGGAATGCCCGGGTTCGAGGTTGTCCCGCGCTAGCGGGTCGGCCCGCCGCAGTACTGTCAGCACCGGATCGTCCTGCACATCGATGTCCAGCACCGCCTCGGGCCACAGGTCAGAAATCACCGAGGCCATCATGGGTGCCGTGAGCGATTCGGGATCGCCCGTCGATCGCTCCCACGCCAAGGGGCAGGTGACCACCAGAATGCGCCCGGGCGCGACGCCCACCTGCGCGCTCCAGGCCACCCAGTCGTTCACCAGTCGCGCCACGTCCTGGTTCGTCACGATCGGCCCATCGTCGTGCAGCGACACGCGCTGCGAGCCGGCCGCCAGCACCGCGCCCTCTCGGCACCACGCCCAGATCAGCCGCCCATCGGGCTGCACGAGCACGCCGCCGCTCACGGTCGGGCTGTCGGCCACCACACGCGACGACGCGCTCATCCCATCCCCATCGGGGCTCGCTGCCCATCCCAAGGCGTGCCACAGGCTGGTGACGCCGGTGAAGTCCACGCCCTGTTCGTCAAGCGCATCGATCAATATTCGCACGACCGCGTCGGGCGCGACCATGACGCCCACGCGCAACCCTAGCGGCGAGTCGTACGCCGGCCCCAGCGGCTCGATGGCCGCCTCGTGCGCTGTCGGGCGGCTGCCGAGCACCTCGGCATCGTCGGGCTCATCGTCCAGCCCAAGGTCGAGTTCGATCTCATCGATCGCCGCGTCACCACCCCGGCCGAACGCGCTGCGCACCGCGCCGGCGTCGGCCGTCGCCGCATGAACCCACGCGCAGTGCGCCCCGGCCGTATCGACCACGATCGCACCGAGGCGATCCCCGTCGATCGACAGTCGCTGGGCGATCCACTCGGCCGCCGACCGCGCATCTTCCGCCGCATCGGTGGCATAGCGCCCGTCCACGCGCTGGCTGGTCCAGGCCGCCTCGGCGTGCTGGCCGATGAGCCGGACGGCGCGAACACGATCGCCGCGCTCGTCGCGCTCGATGAGGCAGACGCGTTCGCTCACCGATCGTCCTCGGCGCCCTGGCCGCCGCCGGTTCCGTTGGCCGTGCCGTTGCCGCCACCCGGAGCGCCACCGGTGCCGTTGCCACCGCCACCGCGGCGTCCGCCGCCCGCGCCGCTCTGGCCGCCGCCAGCCTGGTTGCCAGATTGCGCGCGCTGGAAGCCCGTGGGCGCTCGCGTGGTCGTCACGCCGCGCTCTTCCATCGTCTCGTTGCCACCGCCCACGCCTGGCTGCCTGATGATCTGGCTGCTCATGGGCGTCGACGGGCTCGCGCCCATGTCGCTCACCATCAAGACCGGCTTGCCGACGGTCAGTTCGCGTTCCACGCCCCGGTGCCTCACGCGGGCCCAGCCGGGCCTGACCTCGAGCACGTCCACCGAGCCGCCCCGCTGGCCCTCGCCGATGGCCGTCTGGGCGGCACCCTCGCGGATCACCGCCATCATCGACCCCGGCTGCCCGATGGCGGCCACCAGCACGATGTCCTGCGGCGGTGGCGTCGGTTTCGCATCGCCACCCTCGCCCTTGTCGGGCGTCGTGGGCGCGTCCATCTTGTAGACCGAAGACAAACCCGAGGCGATCAACGGTGCGAACGGCTCATACTCGTCGGCCGCCTCGCCCGGACCAGCCGGCGGCGCGGGCGGCAGGTTGGGTTTGGCCGCGGGCGTCACCGACCGATCGACCACGACCGCGCCCAATGCCATGCCCACGAACACCACGCACGCCGCCGCCGTCCCAATCTGGATCAGGCGCTGCTGCTGGAGCGTGCCGGCCCGAGTGTGCTTGTTTGCCATGAGCAATCTCCCTATCCGCCGCCTGAGCGGCCCTGAGTTTAGCGTCCGCCCACGCCCCGCTCGACCAGTTCGACCATCTCGGCCTCGTCCAGCCGACGCCAGAGCAGGAACGGCCCCAAGGGCGTGAACGCGCCGCTGTCGGCACGCTGGCGAATTTCCCGCCCGTCCACATGGACAACCGCCTCGTACATCGACCCGGCACGCCCGCGACCGTCAAGCACGGTGATGCGAAGCCGCCACAAACTGGGCTCGGCCACCAGCAACCGTTGCATGATCCTTCGGTCTTCCAACTCGGTGATGTATTCGGCGATCACCTGCCGCAGCCATTGTGACCCGGTCGCGCCCTGGGCACCCTCTCGGGCCAGCACGATATCTCGGGCCATGGCCTGGGCCTGCCCGTCGCCGATCATCGGCAGCGCGGCGGCCGCCAGCACTTCTTCTGGCGCGCTCACGGCGCTGATGGCCGCCGGGCCCACGGTGCGCGTCCAGCGGTCGAGGGTTTCGGCATCGCCCGCGCGCAGCAGGATGCCGTCGTACGCGCCCTGGGCGAAGGTCAACTCGTTCTCGGGCACGCCGTCGAAGATCGAGAGCACCGTGCCCTGGGCGTCCTCGATGTCCAGCCGGATGGTCCGCCCGCCGTCCATGGTCAGGTCGAGCGCGTGCCCGCCCTTCTTAGAGATGTCGTTGAGCCTCCGGCTGGCACCGGTGAGCCACGCCCCGGCCACCTCGCGCACGCCGCGCTCCAGGTGCCGGTCCTGCGTCCATCGCATCTGCCGCACCGTCGCCCTGGTCTGGTGGCCCTGGCGTTCGAGCATCACGGCAATGGCGATCGTGGCCACCATCGACAGGATGACCACCAACGGCAACGCGAACGCGCGGGCCCGGCGGACACGATCTTTCATCGTGGTGGCCATTAGTTGCCGCCCCCTATCCCGCCGCGACCGGGCCGGCCACCCCGGCCGCCGCCAAGATCGGTGGTCTGGCCGCCGTCGCCGGTCTCGGTGCCTTGGCCCTCGCCGTCACCCTCTTCGGCCTCGCCTTCGTCCTCGGCTTCGGGATCGATGCCGATGGTCCAGGCCAGCTCGAACAGCCATGCGACGGTCCCGTTCTGGGCCGTGGT
>CAYGTM010000202.1:0-4792 GCA_964352795.1 uncultured Phycisphaera sp. | reverse complement strand
CTTCAAGACCCGCCGCGACCTGATGCACATGCGTGCCCGCTGCCTGGTCGAGGTCGATCGCCCCGTCGAGGCCCGCGAGGTGCTCGTCAAGCTCACCGATTCCGACGGCGGCGAGAAGGACCTGGACGCCTGGATCCAACTCGGCCACGTCAGCTACCAGCTCCGTGACATGGCTCGCGTGCGTCGCGCCGCCGGCCGAGTCATCGCCCTGGCCCCCCAGCGCTCCGAGGGCTACCTGCTCCGCGCCCTGCAACAGCGCGGCACCGGAGACCTCGACGGCGCCCTGGCCAGCCTCGACCTGGCCATCCAGCGCAGCGACAAGGATCCCGCGCCGCTCATCCTGCGCGGCCTCATCGCCCAGCAGGCCGACATGCCCGGCCTGGCCCGCTCGAGTTTCGAGGCCGCCCAAAAGCTCGACCCCAGCAACGAGAGCGTCACCCGCATGATTGCCGCCCTGGACGCCCAGTACGCCGAGACCTTCGTGACCGTGCCCGACGACGGGCAGTAAGATTCATTCAACCGTTCGCACGTCGGCGATCTCGCCGCGCACCGAACGCCGTCCGCGATACTCCTCGACCCTGGGCGTGAACACCACGTCCAGGGTCGTTCCGTTTCTGATTTTCTGGGCGTGCCGGCCCCAGCCCCAGCCCACGAGCTTGAGCGTCTCGCCGGCGTCGTCGCGCACGAACATCGACAGGTGCGTGCTGCTCGAACCCATGAGCATCGGTGCCTGCGACACGCGCACGCCGCGCAGCCGGAGCCGGGGCGTCGGGTTGCCGCGCCCAAAGGGCCCGAGGCTTTCGAGCATCATCACGTTGCGTTCGTCCAGCTCACCCAACGCGGTGTCGGCATCGATTCGCAGTTCGGGCGTCAGGTCGTCCACGGTGAGGTATTCATTGGCGTGCGCGAGCATCGCGTCCGAAAACGCATCAAATCTTGATGGCGAGACTCGCAGCCCGATCGCCGCGTCGTGCCCGCCAAAGCCCTCCACCTCGTGCCCGCACGCGGCCACCGCGCCGTGCAGGTTGAAGCCCGGGATGCTGCGCCCCGAACCCTTGCAAACTTCGGCGTCGCGTTGCATGAGGATGGTCGGCCGATTGAACCGCTCGACCAGGCGCGAGCACGCGATGCCGATCACGCCCGGGTGCCAGTCTTCATGGGCCAGCACGATGGCGCGATGCCCATCGTGATCCATGCCGAGCCGGACGACCTTTTCGCAGGCCTGGTCGACGATGCGTTTCTCGATGGTTTGTCTCTGGCCGTTCAACTCGTCCATCGTGTCGCAGATGGCCTCGATGCGCTCGTCATCGCTGGTGGTGAGCAGCTCGATGGCCTCGTGCGCGTCGGCCACGCGCCCCAGCGCGTTGATGCGCGGCCCGAGTCGGAAGCCCAGGTCGCCCACGCTGATCGGCCGGCTCTCCCGCACGCACCGCTCGGCCAGCCTCGCCAGCCCGCGGATGCGGGTCCGCCGCATCAGCGCCAGCCCGTGCGTGACCAGGATGCGGTTCTCGTCGATCAACGGCGATACGTCGGCCACCGTACCCAGCGCGGCCAAAGGTAATAGATCGAGCAGCAACGCCCGAGGCCCCGCCGCGGCTCGCCCACCATCGCCGGCCATTGTCGCCATCCGCCACGCCAGTTTGAACGCCACACCCGCCCCGCACAACCCGGCAAACGGGTACGCCGAGTCGGGCCGCCCCGGGTGGACCACCGCGTCCGCTTGCGGCAAGTCCTCGACGGCGGCGGGTGGGTTGTGGTGGTCGGTCACGATTAGCCGCAGCCCGAGTTCCCGCGACCGCCGTGCTGGCTCGATAGCCGTGATCCCGCAATCCACCGTCACGATCACCCGCGCCCCGGCATCGGCCAGTTTCTCGATGGCGTTGACATGCACCCCGTACCCATCCCGCAGGCGGTGGGGCACATAGTGCATCAGCCGGGCTTGCGGGCACAACTCTCGGATGATGTGGTGCAGGATGGCCGACCCGGTGGTCCCGTCCACGTCGTAGTCGCCATAGATCGCAATCGGCTCGCCCGCCCGACCGGCCCCGAGCAGCATCTCGGCCGCCTTGTCGAGGTCGGGGATGCCCGATGGATCGTGCAGCCCGGTCAACTTGGGTTCCAAATCGCCCGCGTCCAGATACGCCCGGCCGGCCAGCACCCGGGCCACCAGCGGCGACAATCCCCCATCCAGGGGCCCCCCCGGCTCGGGCAGCCGCCATCGCTTGGTCAGGCCTCGAAGCCCGATCGGCCGTTCTGTGGGGGCGGTGGGAGGCATGGGCCGTAGACTAGTTCGGTTCTCGGGCGATGCGAGCCCCAGCCAGCACGAGCGAAAGAGAAGCCAATGGTCAAGCTCAACAAGATCTATACCCGCACCGGCGACGACGGCACCACCGGCCTGGGCGACGGCGCCCGCGTGGCCAAGGCCGACCCTCGCGTGGAGGCCTACGGCACCACCGACGAGGCCAACGCCGCCCTGGGCCTGGCCGTCATCGCCTGCCGAGCGGCCCCCGAGCCCGCTGCGGCCCTGGCCCCCATCCTCGAAACCCTCCAGCACGACCTCTTCGATTGCGGGGCCGACCTGTGTACGCCCATCAAGCAGGACGGCAAGGAGGGCCAACGTTTACGGGTCATCCCCAGCCAGATCGATCGGGTGGAGTCACTCATCGATTGCTTCAACGAAAACCTGGAGCCGCTCCAGAGCTTCGTGCTGCCCGGCGGCACCCCGGCTGCGGCGGCCCTGCACCTGGCGCGCACCATCGTGCGAAGGGCCGAGCGTCTGGCCTCGACCGTCCTGGAACTCCAGCCCGACGAAACGAATCCTGGCGTCATCCGATACCTCAACAGGCTGAGCGACCTGCTGTTTGTCCTGGGCCGCGTGGCCAACCCCGCCGGCGACGTGCTGTGGAAGCCCGGCGCGAATCGAGACGCCCACTAGCCCCAAGAACCATCCATGGCCACCGCCAACTTCACGAGCGAGTTCACCCAGGAGTTCGATGCCCAGACCGGGTATTTGCTGCGCCGCCGGTTCATGTGGTTTTTGGGCACCATGCTCGCGCTGTGGGCGCTCGGGTTCATCAGCTTGGCCGTTGGGTGGAATCGAATCTCGCAATCGCCCTGGCACATCGTGGCCTTCTTCGCCATCGCTGCCATTGACATCAGCGTCTACAGCTGGTTCTTCAGGCGTGTCCGCAACAGCAGGCCCGACAAGCCCGCCGTCCTGCTCCTCACGCGCATCTTGCTGCTCTACATCGGGGCCATGGGGCTGCTCAACTACGTCATCACCTGGCCCGGATCGGGTGATCTCAGCCAGATCATGCCGGTGGCCACAGTCAACTTCGGCTTTGCCTTCTTCATGGCCGCCATCTTCCTGCCCTGGTCTCCCAAGGATGTTCTGCGCACCGTGGGCCTGGTCCTCGCGCTGCACGCCATCGTCTTTATCGCCGTCAATCTCAAGCCCTCGCTGACCTGGCTCTGGCTCGCGCTCTTCCCTGCGTTTGTTGCCCCGGGCTTCGCCGTCTGCGCCATCAAGCACTCCGCCCGTATGCGAAGCTTCAAGATGGCCTTTCTGTCCACCCATTACGGCCAGGTGCGCCGCGAGATGACCGACGCCCGCCGAATCCACGAAGACCTCTTCCCCGTGCCGCGCGACGTGGGCGACATGGTCTTCCGCTACACCTATCAGCCCATGCGGCAGATCGGCGGCGATTACCTCTATTTCCACGAGAGCCCGGGCATCGAGGGACGCGTCCCGGTCAACGTCGTGCTCATCGACGTCACGGGCCACGGGCTGGCCGCCGCTCTCACTGTCAACCGCGTCCACGGCGAGCTCGAACGCATCTACGCCGAAGACCCGCACGCCGAGCCGGGCCATGTGCTGGGCTTGCTCAACCGCTATGTGCATCTCACGCTGGCCCAGCACAGCATCTACGCCTCGGCCATCTGCCTGCGCCTCGACCCGACCACCGACGAGCTCACCTACGCCAACGCCGGCCATCCGCCCATGTTCCTGCGCGGCGTCGACGGCACGATCGAAGAACTCGAATCCACCGCCATCGTGCTGGGTGCCTGCCGGCCCGAAGACTTCCACGCCGACCCGCAAACGCACACGTTCATGCCCGGCGACCTGCTCATCGCCTACACCGACGGCGCGATGGAGGCCCGCAATGATCGCGGGCAGTGCATCGGCCGCCAGTGGCTCACCGCCATGATCGCCGCGGCCAACTACGAGCCGGGCGACTGGCCCCGCCGAATCATCGGCGAGCTCGACGCCCGCCGCCACGGCGTGCCCGAGGACGACACCCTCGTGATCGAGTTGCAGCGAAGGCTGGCGAGCGACGCGGCATACCACGCCGACGCCAGGCGCGAGCGAGCCGGAATCGACTAAACCTACACTACCGTGGAGGCGTAGCCCTTGTTCACCGAAGGAGCCCGCCCATGCCTTATGTCCACGTCCGCATCACCCCCGCTGCCACGCGAGACCAGAAGGCCCAGATCTTCGCCGAGATCACCGACACGCTCAGCCGCGTGCTGGGCAAGGCCCCCGAGCACACGCACATCGTCATCGACGAGATCGCCGAGCAGAACTGGGGGTTCGCCGGGGTGCCGACGGCGTGCTGCTGAACACCGCCATCGCGCACGCGAAGGATCCCGTGGGTATGGCCCACGCCATGCGGCTGGCGCTGGAGGCGGGGTATCTGAGTTTCCGCAGCGGCCGCATCGAGAAGAAGCTCTACGCCACGGCGAGCAGCCCGTTCGAGGGGGCGATCAGTTATATTCCGGGGGAGTAGTCACC
>CAYGTM010000201.1:0-4826 GCA_964352795.1 uncultured Phycisphaera sp. | reverse complement strand
CAGGTGACCGGGGGCGGGCCGGCCGAGCGCGCGGGCATTTTGGCCGACGACATCATCGAGAGCATCGGCGGGCAATCGGTGCCCAGCCCCGAGATCTTGCGCGCCGTCGTGAACACCATGCGGCCGGGCAAGGAGCTCAAGATCCGGGTGTGGCGCGATGGCATCCCGGTGGATACCACGGTGGTGCTCGACGAGCTCGACTCGATCAACGCCATCGGCGGGCCCACCGAGCAGATGCTCGCGCGGCATGTCGGGCTCGACATCAGCCTGGATAACGGGCGCGTGTACGTCCGTCGGACGATCGACGGATCGCCCGCGGCCCAGGCGGGCTTCGAGGAACGCCAGCAGATCGTGGCGGTGGACGGCGTGGAGATCGAGAGTTACAGCGGCTTTCTCGATGCGATTGCCGAGTCCCGCATCTCGCTGGGGCGCCCCACGACCTTCCTCGTGAGATCGGATGGCGACGCGATGACTCGCGAGGTCACGGTGCGTGTCCGACGCTAGTTCGTCGCGATGATCCGCAGCGTGACATTCGTGCCATACAGCGGCGTGTGCTCGGGGTGGGCGATCCAGCGCGGCTCTTCGATGAACGAATCCGGGCTCAGGGCCTGGCGCAGGGCGATGAGTTCACCGCCGAAAGTGTGCAGGCCCACGACGATGCCCTCGGCGTCGGCGGCGTAGCTCGGCCCTTCGAGCAATGAACCCGCAAAAACCCATTGGGGTGGTTCGCCCAGGGCTTGTTCGTCGAACGCGGCTCCCGTGTCGGCGTGGACGATGAAACCGGTAATGGACGTGCCGGGTGGGGATTGGTTGGCCTCTCGCATCGTGACGCGCACGGGCGCGCCGGTGGCGGGAGTAGCAACGGCTTGCTGGCCGTCCCAGGTGACGCCGCCGGGAGCTCCCGGTTCAATACCGATCGTGAGCAGGGCGGCGTGGATGGTGCTGGGGCGCGCGGTGGTGACCATGAGGGCCTCGTGGTCCTTGCCGCTCATGGGGGTGACGGCGATGCATTCGAGGTAGCGGATGAGGGTGTAGCCGGTGCGATCTTTCTCGCGCACGTCGATGGGGACGAAGCCGTCGAGTTCGATCCATCGCTCGGCTCGGTTGAGGCGCAGCCCTTCGGCGAGCGTGATGGTCTCAGCAGGTTCGGAGGCGGGAGTTGGTTCGGGAAGTGGCGCGAGTGGCGCGGGCGTGGGTGGCGCGGGATCAAGTGGTTTCGGTGGGCTGCACGCGCTCAGGGTGGGCAGCGATCCAGCGATGCACCAACTCAGCAAACACCGCGCCGCGCGCCTCGTAGTTGGTGAACTGGTCCCACGAGGCGCAGCCCGGGCTGAGCAGGACGGCGTGGCCGTTGGAAGCCTGCCCCACCGCCGCGGAGAATGCTTTGTCGAGCGTGCCATCGTGTGTCACCCTTCCCCCGGCCGCTCGTTCGCGGATGCTCGGGCCGGTCGTTCCGATGGTATGGAGCGAGCCGAGCGTGCGCGCCAGGACGGCGATGGGCGCGAGATCGACGCCCTTGTCGGCCCCGCCGGCGATGAGGTGGATGTGTTCGCGCGGCGTGCGGTCGGCGATGGCGTCCACGGCGAGCGAGGTCGCTTCGGGCGTGGTGCATTTGCTGTCGTTGTAGAATGTGACGCCGGCGTGGTGGGCGACGAGTTGGAGGCGATGCGGCAGGCCGGGGAAGGTGGCGATGGCGTTCGCCAAGACGTTGCGTTCGTGCGAGATGCCGTGGCGGTCGAGGGTGCTGCTCGCGGTTGCAAGAGCCGTGGCGGCATTGATGCGGTTGTGCGTGCCGGGCAGGGTGAGCGTTGGCAGGTTGTTGATTGGGTTCACGCGGGTGGCGGTGTTGAGGTCGGGCCAGAGGTCGGTGATGAGCAGATCGCCATCTCGCTGGTGGGCGGCGATGTGGCGCTTGGATTGCTCATAGTGGTTGAAGGCCTCATGCCAGTCGAGGTGATTGGGGGCGATGTTGGTGACCACTGCCGTGCCGGGCGACCAGGCGGCCTGGCCCAGCCAGTGGAGCATGAAGCTGGAGAGTTCGAGGACGACGAACGCGCGCTCGTCAATGGCGGTGTCGAGGAGCGAGCCGCCGATGTTACCGCCCAGGTGGGTGCGTTCCCCTGCGGCCTCGAGGGCGCGCGCGATCATGGCGCTGGTGGTGCTCTTGCCAGCGGTGCCGGTGACGCCGATGACGCGCGTGCGGTCGGGCAGGCGCTCGATGACAAGGCCGATCTCGGTGGTGATGTGTACGCCCGCATCGCGCGCGGTGTTGAGGTATGGGTTGTTCCAGGGTCTGGCAACGGCGGGGCTGGCGATTACCAGATCCGTGTCGATAAAATCTCGTTCGAGATGCTCGCCCAAGCGGGTTCTGATGCCCTCGGGCAGTTCGCCAAGCGGCCCGGCGAGCGCGTCGGCGGATGCCATATCGGTAACCAGAACCTTCGCGCCTTGGGCGTGCAGCCACTTGGCCACGCCCAGCCCGCCGCCGAAGCGGCCCAGGCCCATGACGGTGACGCGCTGGCCTTTCAGTGACGGCATCAGCCGACCGCGACGGCTTCTTTGGCGGCCTCTACCTGATTGCGGCAGTCGTCCATCACCAAGTCGAGCAGGCGCTGGGCCTGGGGGCCGCTGGTGCCGCTGCCCACGGGCTTGCCGTCGATGCTCAGGGCGCTGGTGACGATGCTGGTGGTGCCCACGAGCATGACCTCGTCGGCCCGAAGCAGTTCATCGACGCCCACGGGCCGCTCGATGATGTCGGGGTCCAGCGCGAGGCAGCGGGCCCGGGTGGCACCCTCGAGGATGGAGGCGCTGTCGAGCGAGGGGGTGACGAGCCAGCCGTCGACGGCGATGATGATGTTGCTGGCGCAGGCCTCGGTCAGCAGGCCGTCGCGGACCATCGCCACTTCTTGAGCGCCCTGGGCCTGGGCCTCGTAGGCGGCCAGCACGTTGCCCAGCAGGCTGATGCTCTTGAGGTGGCCGCGATCCCACCGGCGGTCCCTGATGAGGGCCAGCGTGGTCGTCGGCGGGTGGCGATAGTGCGACATCGGCGGCTGGGGGCTGGCAAAGGCCACCACCGTGGGCTCGCCCTGGACCTTCATGGTGCGGGCGCGGACGGGCTCGCCGGGGGGTGGCGTGCCGCGGGTGACCTGCACATACATGAAGGCGTTGGGCAGCCCGTTCCGGCGGCAGAGTTCCAGGCAGATTTCGGGGAGACGGCGCGGATCCCAATGCACCCGGCCCTCGGCCAGGCCGCCGGCCATGCGGGCCACATGGCGGTCGGGGCAGATGACGGTGTGGTCGAAGACGCGGACGCCCTCGTACACGCCGTCGCCGAAGAGGAAGCCGCGATCGAACACGCTGACGTGGGCGTCGGCGGCGGGGAGGTACTGGCCGTTGAGGTAGACAATCACAATGGAGAGTATCGACGCTGCGGGGGTTCGAGAATGACAGAACCTGTCGCTTGTTGCGGCGGTTTTCCCGACACTACCAGATGCTGACCGGATCGACATCGATGGCCACGCTGGCGTCGCTGACCAGGCCGTGCTGGGCGCGGATCTTGAGGAGGCCGTCCCGCAGGATACCCGCGCTGGCGGCGTAGACCTCGAGGCCGACTCGGTATTCGTCGTGGGTGCGTTCCAGGGGGGCCGGGGCGGGGCCTTCTATCCTCGCGTTGTTCTCAAAGGCTTCGGCCAGCAGGCCGGCGATCTCGAAGGCGCGGGCCTCGGCCTTGTCGTAGTGGCGGTCGCGGGTCACGATCCAGGCGGCCCGGGTGAAGGGCGGCAGGTGGGCCTGCTTTCTCACTTCGAGTTCGTCGGCGGCAAAGCGTTCGTAGTCGTGGGCGGCGGCGGCCTGGATGCTGGGCAGGTCGGGGCTCAGGGTCTGGACGATGACGCGGCCCGGCTTAGCGCCCCGGCCGGCCCTTCCGGCGACCTGGGACACGAGTTGGAAGGTTCGCTCCTGGCAGCGCCAGTCGGCGATGCCCAGGGCGGTGTCGGCGTCGACCACGCCGACCAATCTTATGTTGGGAAAATCCAGGCCCTTGGCGATCATCTGCGTGCCCAGCAGCACCTTGATCGAGCCGTCGGCGATGCGGCTGAGGACGCCCTGATAGTCGGCGGCGCGGTGCATGGTGTCGCCGTCCATGCGGGCGATCTCGGATTCGTCCAGGCCCATCATCTCGACGAGTTCGTCTTCGAGGCGCTGCGTGCCGCGACCGAGAAGGATGGTCTTCTTGTGGCACACCGGGCAGGTCTTGGGCAGGGTCTGCTCGGCCAGGCAGTGGTGGCAGCGGACGAGGCCCTTCCTACTCAGCACGCCCTTGCGGTGGAAGACCATGGCCGCCGAGCACGAATCGCAGTTGAGCGTCCAGCCGCACATGGTGTCGGGGCAGGCGACGACGCGCGCGAAGCCCCGGCGGTTGAGGAGCATGACGGCCTGGCCGCCGTCGGCGAGCGTGTCGCGTAGGGCGCTTTCCAGGGTTGGGCCCAGCAGTTCCATGCGGTGGCCGCGCTCTCGGCTTGCCTTGCGTTCGTGGGCGAGATCGACAACCTCGACCACGGGCAGGCCCGCCGAGCCCGGGGCGCGGGTGGGCATGCGCCAGAGGGTGGACCTTGCCAGTTGCGCGTTGCGCCAGCTTTCGAGGCTGGGCGTGGCCGAACCGAGCACAACCGGGCAGCCCTCGATCTGGGCCCGCTTGATGGCGGCGTCGCGGCCGTGGTAGCGTGGGGCCTGGTCCTGCTTGTAGTCGCCGGCGTGTTCCTCGTCGCCGCCGATCAGACGCAGATTGGTAGTCGGGGCTGAGAGGGGCGAGAGTGGGGGGGCGGGGG
>CAYGTM010000200.1:0-4847 GCA_964352795.1 uncultured Phycisphaera sp. | reverse complement strand
ACGACGCCGCCGACGTGGCCCGCTATACCACCGCCTACGACGTGGCGACCGGGCTGTAATAGTTTCTTACATCGGCCGGCGCAGCGGATTGCCGGGCGAGGTGTCGCCCATGCCGCGATCGCGGTCTGAGACCCACGAGCGGGACTTGGGGCGATCGTCTTCGGCGGGTGCGCCCTCGCCAAGGGGGCGATCGACCACGCCCACGGTGCGCTGGCCGTGGTTGCTGGCCACACCGGTCGTCCGGATGGTTTCGAGTTCCTTGTCGAGCTTGCGGTCGAGTTCGCTGACCGAGCGGACGATGACGCCGGCCTCGACACCTTCGCGGAAGCACGCCAGTGTGTACCCCGCCAGCACGGCGGCGATGAGCGGCAACGCCACGTGCGAGGCCAGTAGCGGGATGGTGTCGAGTTGTTGAGCGCCCTCGCTGGCCGAAAGTAAGGTTTGATAACTGACGAACGTGCCATTGAGCGGCAGCCCGGGCAGGTTCACGATCAGCGGCACCGACGAGAACCCAAGCACCGTGGCCCAGGTGCTGGCCCGGACCACCTGATCAACGCCCGGCACGCTGCCGCCGCCGGCCACGACCACGCCAAGCCCCACCGCGACCCAGAGCGTGGCGGCCGAGATGAGGCCGACGGATGCCGAGGCATCGGTGAACGTCCGCAGCGTGCCGTCCCATCGGCTGAGGATCTTCTCGGGCTTCGTCTGCACCTGGCGGACGGCCCGGCCGGCACGACCGGACTTGGCGGCCTGGGCCTCGGGCGTGACCACGGTGAGCTGCTGGGCCGTGGGTGGGGTTTCCACCAATGTCCAGCGAGTGTCGGTGAAATGGACAAAGCCGAAGGCGAGCATCTGGATGACCGCAGCGGCAATGACGGCGATGGCCGACCAGGTGACCGTGGTGCGGAGCTGTACCAGGGCCCCCGAGACGTGTGGACGAGCGGTGTATGGCATCGAGACGGCCCTCCGGAAGGGCGCGTGGGGCCCCATCGAGAGGTATCGATTCGATCGGGCCGTCCCCCAAGCGGATTGCCGCCCTCGCCTAGTCGATGCACGGTTTCCAGGCCATACGGCCGTCGCATCCGTCAGGGATGATGCGGATTCCGGGAAGATCGGACCAAGAGCGTCAGTGGTGTCGGGAGCCGTGATTTCAAATATTTCTGAAAGTTTGCTGTACGAATGCCCCGATGCCGGCAACAATGCATCGGAAGTTGAACTCGGAGGACCCCATGCCGTCGATCTATCAGGCACGCCCGCAGCACCCGCACCTGCCCGCCGCCGACCGCGGGCTGCTGGACGCCGTGGTGCGTGGGCACGCCCGCCTGACGCCCGAGCAGGGGCTGGACATCCTGCGGGACATGCCGCTTGCCGAGCTTGGCCGCTGGGCCGACGCCCGTTGTCGGCAAATCCACGGTGAGGCCTACCGGACGTATGTCATTGATCGGAACATCAACTACACCAACGTCTGCAGCGCCAAGTGTATCTTCTGCGCGTTCCGTCGTGACGCCACGGACCACGACGCGTACACGCTCGAATACGAGGCCATCTACGAGAAGATCGCCGAACTGAGCGACATCGGCGGCACGCAGATCTTGATGCAAGGCGGTATGAACCCCGCGTTGCCTCTGGACTGGTACTTGGGCCTCCTGCGCGGCATCAAGGAACGATTCCCGCACATCCACATCCATGCGTTCAGCCCGCCGGAGTTCATCGAGTTCGTGAACTTCTTCAACCCTCCCGGCGCGACGCTCGAAGACAAAATCCGCTGGGTCATGGTGCGGCTGCGCGAGGCCGGGCTCGACAGCCTGCCGGGCGGCGGGGGCGAGGTCTTCGCGCCCGCCGTGCGCCGCAAGATCGGGCTGGGCAAATGCGACGCCGAGGCATGGCTGACGTGCATGTATGTGGCGCACACGCTTGGCATGTTCACCAGCGCGACGATGATGTTCGGGCACATCGAGGGCCTGGCCGACCGCGTCCACCACATGCGCCTCGTGCGAGAGTGGCAGGAGCGGGCGCTGCTCGAGGGTGGCGCGCGAGACCCGATGGATGTCGGCCCGGGCGAGCCCATCGCCACGCCGTCATTCGGGCACTACAAGGCGTTTATCAGCTGGCCCTTCCAGCGCGAGAACACGGCGCTCGGCCGACTGCGCGAATGGGGCCAGGGCGAGGGCGATTCGGGCGAGTTTCCCGGCGATATCGTGGCGAAACTGGATGGCACCGGCACCAAGGACACGCACCCCGAGTTCGGCCGTCGCCTCCGGCTGGCGGGCGCGACGCAGTACCTCCGCACGCAAGCCCTCAGCCGGCTGATGCTCGACAACATCTATTCCATCGGCAGCAGCTGGGTGACGATGGGCCCGCACGTCGGGCAGGTTGGCCTGAAGTTCGGTGCCAACGACATGGGCAGCGTGATGATGGAAGAGAACGTCGTGTCGTCCGCCGGCACGACATATTGCCTGAACGAGCCCGTGCTGTGCCGATTGATCCGCGACGCGGGGTATGTGCCCTCGCAGCGCGACAACACATACGACATCATTCGTACGCACGACGGCCCAGAGAGCCCCGACCTCAAGGTGACCGACTGGAGCGAGCACCGGGCCCGTAAGTTGCACACCCAGGCCCAGGGCGAGAGTTCAACGGCCACGCTGACCGTCAGCGCCGGCTCGAGGGACTGATTCGCCTTCGTCCTTGACCTCGTACGTCGTGAACTTCTGCTCGACGAAGCCCTCGCGCTGCTCGGGCGGGTGGGCGACGTTTAGCGTCCGATCGGCATCTGGCTTCAGGTATAACTCGGCCATGCGCTGCTCGATCGAGCGGACGATAGCCTCGCGCTCGGATTCGGGCGCAAGCATCAGGCAAGCCAGCCAGCGGCGGCCAAGCTCGGCACCCGCGGGGCGCAAGAGTTCAACCAACATCAGGACATGGTCGCTCGGCGAGAGCGTCGGCGACGGATCGGGCCCGGGCGTCGGCGTCCTCGTGAGCGGCTTGGGTTGGGGCTGGCTTCCCATGTTCGCTTCCAACGCTTTCGCTTCCAATACTCGCCGACGGCTTGGATTCGACCGAGGTCTCGGCAACCGGACGGCCCGGGTCGGGCCCGTTGTTGCCCTGACGGATCATCACTTCGAGCACCTGAGTGTAGCGTTCGAGGCGATCGAGCCGGGATTCGAGCCGCTCGATGCCAAGGGCCACATGCATGAGCAGGTCGGAGGCGTTGGCGTCGCGCAAGGCGTGGGGCTTCACGTCGGCCAGTCGCATCGGGCCGTGGCCGGTCAAAATCCAGTTGATATTCAGCCCTAGGGTGGCGGCCAGACGTGAGACAAAGTCGACGCTTGGCGCATGGCCGGTGAGGTATCGGCGCACCGTCTCGGGGTGTGTGTTGGTGAGATCACCGACGCGGCGATAGGTGCGATCACCGACAGCCGCCTGCATGCGGTCGTGCAATCGTTCCTGCCCGTGATTTTCGACAGCCCCACGGTCGTCCACGCCGGATTATGCCCCGCTCAACCCACGTCGGCAAGTCCGAGCCACTGACCAACCGTCCGAAGGACGCGGCGGCGCAAGATTGCGTCTTCTGTATTCCCCAGATCAGGGGATCGGGTAACCCACTCTTGAGCATCACGCCGGGCCAGCTCGAGGAGATCGGCGTCGCGCACCAGGTCGGCCACGCGCAGTGGCAACGCGCCCGACTGCCTCGAACCGAACAACTCGCCCGGCCCGCGCAACGCGAAGTCGGCCTCGGCTAAGCGGAAACCATCGAGTGTCTTGGTGATTGCCTTCAACCGCGCGGCTCCGACCTCGGTCGTTGGCTCGGCCACCAGCAGGCACTCGGGGCGCAACCCCTCGGGCACGCCGCCCCGACCGATGCGACCGCGGAGCTGGTGCAACTGGGCCAGACCAAATCGATCGGCCTGCTCGACCACCATGCATGTCGCGCCGGGCACGTCGACACCAACCTCGACGATTGTGGTGGCCACGAGCACCTGGACCTGACCGTTTCGGAAACGCTCCATCACCGCTTCGCGCGCGAGCATGGGCATCTTGCCGTGCAGCAAGCCCAGACGCACGCCGCTGAGTAGCCCGGCTTCGAGTTCCTTCACGAGATCGAGCACGCCCACGAGGGGTTCCTTGTCCGTCGCTGCTTCGGCCGCGTCTCCCAGTTCCAGTTGCTGGGTGATATCGCCGATTGCGGGCGCAACGACGAAGCCCAGCCCACCCCTGGCCGCGTGCTCGCGCAGCCGTTGGTAGGCCCACTCGCGCGAGGCCTGCGGGATGTGCTCGGTATGCACGGGCTTTCGGCCCGGGGGCATGTCGCCGATGGTGGTGACGTCGAGGTCTCCCAGCACGCTGATGGCGATGGTGCGCGGGATGGGCGTGGCGGTCATGACCAGCGTGTGGGGGATGGTCTCGCCGGCCTTCTCGCGCAAGGCCGCCCGCTGGCGCACGCCGAAGCGGTGCTGCTCGTCGATGATGGCCAGCGCGAGGCTTTTGAACTTGACCGTCTCGGTGAGCAGGGCGTGCGTGCCCACGATTATGTCGGCGTGGCCCATGGCGATCTCGGCCAGCACCCGCTGACGCTCGCCGGCGTTCAACGCGCCGGTGAGCATCGCCACGCGCACGTCGGCCTTCTTGAGCATCGACCGCAGCGAGCGTTCGTGCTGCTCGGCGAGAATCTCGGTGGGCGCCATGATTGCCGCCTGGTGGCCCGTGGCGACGGCCATGAGCATGGCGTACGCGGCCACCATTGTCTTGCCCGAGCCCACGTCGCCCTGGATCAGCCGGTTCGCCGGCGTGGTCTGGCCGAGATCGCTGGCCAGTACCTGCGCAAGGGATCGGCGGTGTATGTCGGG
>CAYGTM010000199.1:0-4855 GCA_964352795.1 uncultured Phycisphaera sp. | reverse complement strand
CCGCCGCCCCAGACCTCCCCTCCCACCCCCGCGAGCGAGCGCACCGCCTGCTCGCTGGCCGAAACAACCCGCGCGTCGATGGCCCGCAGCGGCTCGTACGGATCCTCACCATCGACAACGAACACTCCACCCTGGAACCCAGGCCCTCCGCCGATGTCCTCGGCCTTGCGCGCCCGTTCCACCAACAGCCCGTCCACCTGCGACGCCCAGCGATCGAGCGTGTCGGCCACGTCCTGTTGGGCATAGGCATGGGCGAACTCGCTTCGCACCAGATCGTCCAGATCAACCCGCGCCAGCGACCGCGTCAGCGAGCCCATGTGCTTCCCACGCCGATGCAGCCGCTCGGCCTTGGGCCATGCGGCCTCCTGCTCTGGAGAGAGCATGGCCTGCACATCCTTCAAGTACGTCTGCTCGAGGGCTTCCACCTCGTTCTGGTACGCGGCGGTGATCTCCTTGATGCGCCCGAACATCTTCGAGAAGTCGCCGCCTTCGACCAACTCGCGCGCCCTCTCCACGCTCTGGCGCATCCCATCGCCAAGCGTCTGTCGCGTGTCGGCCACTTCCTTGAAGAGCTCCAAAGCGACTTCGAGTTGCAACTCGTCGAGGCGCAGGATCTCGCCCATCCGCTCAACCATCTCGCGCGACAACGCACGGCTCGCTCCGGGGCCCGAAGATGAGAAGGACGACGCCACCATCACCCGTTCGCCCGGCTGCCCAAACGCCGGTACTCCAAGCGTTGTCACCAAAGCCGCTGCCGCACACGCCAGAGTGGTCCGCATCGCCCGGTCTCCTTCACCCCCACGCCCCGGCAGCCGTTGATTCTGCCGTCCGCCAAACGAGAAAAAGGGCGCGGTTCGCAGTCCTTACGGATGCGCCGTGCCCACCATACCGTCACGCTCGCCCGAGAGCGAGTCGGATTCAGAACTCCCGCTGCCGCCCACGCTGGGCCTGCCCGCCGCGCTGGCCACGAGCCCGATCGCCCCGGCCCTGGCCGTCGCCCTCGTCATCGGCACCCACCGCCGCGTCGAGCTGGGCCGCCTGCGCCTCGGTCAGCACGGCCCTGACCTGCTGGACGGTCGCATCCACGGCCTCGCGCTTCTCGCGGAAGAGATCGCGCGTGCCCTCTTCGTTGCCACGCCGACCGCCGCCCATCATGTCACGCAGGCTCATGGTGGCCTCGTTGGTCTCGATGGTGTCGGCCAACTTGCGGTTCACCTGGTCCATCCGGCGCGTTGTCGATATCTGGATGGCCTCGAGCCGCGACCGCTGGTCGTCACTCAGACCCTCGAGCCCTCCGGCCGCTTCGAGCGCCCGGTCGGCCCGGTTGCGGCGATACACCGTCGGGAAGCTCGCCTGCCGCACCTCGGCCTCGAGCTCGGGCAGCCGCTCGGCTGGCAGCACCGCTTCGAGCCGTCGGACAAACGTCCGGTGCGTGTCGCGTACCTTCACACTCGCTTCTCGGGCCTTCTCGAAGTGGCTCTGGAGGGCCTCGAAATCCCGCTCGCGGAAGAGTTCGAGCCCCTTCTCGTACATCCCGTTGCGCGCGATCAGCGCGCGATCGAGCGCCAACTCATAATCCGCGAGCACCACCGTGGCTTCCGAGGCCGTCTCGCCGTCGAGTTCCATCCCTTCCACGATCTCGAACAGGTCCACGCGCTCGCCGCTCATCAACCCCCGAGGCAGAGTCGTCGCGCGACGGTGGGCCATCTCCACCTTGGGCCACGCCTGGGCTTGCTCGGGCGTCAGCATCATTTGCAGATCGCCCATGAGCTGGGTTTCGAGCGCCTCCACCCGCTCGCGAGTTTGTTCGCCCATCTCGCGCAGGCTCTCGAAGGCCGAGCGGTCGCGCGTCTCCTCGAACTCCTGCCGCGCCTTCTGGGCCGCCTCACGCATCGCGTCCACCTGCGTCTGCACGCCGTCGATGTACTCCTCGAGCATCATCGCCGCGATGTCGCGCTGGTCCTTGTCCATCCCGAGCAGGTCGGCGTAGTCCTCGAGTTGCTCGCGGTTCACGCGCGGGCCCTCGGCACCACCAAAACCGCCGCCACCCCCGCCGAACTGGGCAAGGGCCGGAGTCGGCAGCATGAATGCAACCGCCGCGAACACACACCCGAGCAAAACCCTATTCGTCAAGCCGCTCATGCCGTGCCACCTCCATGAAGTCTGGGCCCATCGTATCCCGGTGTCCCAACGCCCCCGGCGTGGCCCTATTGCTTGGGGTCACACCCCATCAACCTCGCAACGCGCTCGCCCCGTCCGTACCATCCCCTTCCATGCTGCGAAAAGTCCTCCACAGCAAGATCCACATGGCCGCCGTCACAGCCGCCAAGCCCGATTACGTCGGCTCGATCACGATCGACCGCCGCCTGCTGCGGGCCGTCGGCCTTCGCGCCAGCGATGCCGTCGAGATCGCCAACGCCGCCAACGGCGAGCGCTTCGAGACCTATGTTTTCCTGGGTGAAGACGGCGTGATCGAGGTCAACGGCGCTGCCGCCATGCTCGTCAAGCCGGGCGACAAACTCATCATCATGCACTACGCCCTGGTGGACGAGGCGGAATACAAAAGCCACCACCCCCAAGTGGCGTTGGTGGGGGATGGCAACACCCTCGACCGCGTGGTCGCGTACGACCCTTGGCCTTGATCTAAGAGCCCCGAAGCACCGGCGTTCGAACCAACGCCTCGTGCGCCGCCCAGAACTTCTCAAAACTCGCCGAGATCGAAAAGTTCTGCGCCCAGGGGATACCAGCCGCTCCCATCGCCTTACGCTTGTCGTGATCGATCACCAGATCGCTCACCGCGTCCACCCACGCCGCCGTCTTGTGCCCGGGCAGCACCATGCCCGTCACGCCGTCGTCGACCACTTCCTTCGGCCCGCCCTGATCGGCCACGACCACCGCGATGCCGCTGGCCTGGCTCTCGAGCACCACCTGCCCCAACGTGTCGGTCAGCGACGGAAACACGAACATATCCGCCGACGCGTACAGCGTCGCCAGTTCCGTCCCATGCTTGAAGCCTGGGAATACCGCGCCATGCCCGCCCAACGCCGACTTCATCTCGGCGAGATACGGTCCGCCGCCGATGATCACCAGACGCGCATCCACGCCCGCCGCCTGCGCCCGCTCGCGCACCTTGGGCCAAATGTCCGTCAGCATCGGCAGGTTCTTCTCCGTGCTGATGCGACCGACGTACAGCACCTTCACCGACTCACGCGGCAGCCCATGCTCGTCCCACGCCGACGCATCCTTATGCTTCGCGTCGAAGTCATCGAGTTGGATGCCCGGCTCCAGCTTGGCCATGCGAGCCCGCGAAAATCCCAGATTCTCGAGCGACTCCATGTACTGCTCGCTGCGAGACAGGATCAGCTTGAAGGGCTTGTAGAAGAACTTCATGTACTGGGCCGTCACCGTGCCGTACATCTCATCGTGGAACAGGTGTTCGAGATACGCCGGAAAGTCGGTGTGATACACGCCCGCGATCGGGAGGCCACGCTTCTTGGCGAAGTCCCGCCCCACCTTGCCCACCGACCCCGGCGTGGACACATGCACCACGTCTGGGTCGAACGCTTCCGCCCGTCTGACAAGATCCCCCTTGTTGGGAATCACGAAGTCAAGCTCTGGATACTTGGGCATCTTCGTCGCAAACTTCGGCTTGCAGTTGTAAAAGCACGCCTCGGGCGGAATCTCGAACCGCGTCGATGTGGCGATGAGCAACTCCCGCCCCGCCTTGATCGACTCGTGCCCCATGTTGCGAATAAAACGGCTCACGCCATTCACGTCGCCAAGCGTATCGGTGAACAGCATGAGCCGCATCAGTGCCTCCAAGTCGTTTCATAACCGAGCCGCGTGCGTGAGCACGCGGCCCCCATCACGCCTGCGCCGTCCGATGGGCCGCGTGCGCACGCACGCGGCTCGGACAGCACTGGCCTCTCACCCCATCTTCTCCACAACCGCCTCCCCAAACTCACTGCACTTCAGCAACGTCGCCCCGTCCATCAACCGCTCAAAGTCATACGTCACCGTCTTCGCGGCGATGGCCCCTTCCATGCCCTTGATGATCAGGTCGGCCGCCTCGTTCCAGCCCATGTGCCGAAGCATCAACTCGCCCGACAAGATCACGCTGCCCGGGTTCACCTTGTCCTGGCCTGCGTACTTCGGGGCCGTGCCGTGCGTGGCCTCGAAGACGGCGTGGCCCGTGTCGTAGTTGATGTTGGCTCCCGGCGCGATGCCGATGCCGCCCACGCACGCCGCCAGGGCGTCGCTCACATAGTCGCCGTTCAGGTTCATGGTCGCGATCACGTCATAGTCGGCCGGTCGCAGCAGAATCTGCTGCAAGAACGCATCCGCGATCACGTCCTTGATGACGATCTTCTTGCCATTGGGCGCGGTGATCTGATGCCAAGGCCCGCCATCCAACGGCTTGGCCCCGAAGTGCTCGACGGCCACCTCGTAGCCCCACTTCATGAACGCACCCTCGGTGAACTTCATGATGTTACCCTTGTGGACGAGCGTCACCGAGGGCCGATCGTTGTCGATCGCGTACTGGATCGCCGCCCGCACCAGCCTGGCCGTGCCCTCCCGCGACACCGGCTTGATGCCGATGCCCACCGAATCGGGAAACCGCACCTTGGCCCATTGCTTGGGGAAGGTCTGGCTGAATCCCTGCTTGAACTTGGCCAGGTCATCGCTGCCCGCCTCGAACTCAATGCCCGCGTAAATATCCTCGGTGTTCTCGCGGAAGATCACCATGTCCGTCGCGCCGGGATCCTTCAGCGGGCTGGGCACACCGGTGAACCACCGCACCGGCCGCAGGCAGGTGTACAGGTCGAGCTGCTGCCGGAGCGCCACATTGATGGAG
>CAYGTM010000198.1:0-4873 GCA_964352795.1 uncultured Phycisphaera sp. | reverse complement strand
TGGCTCGACCGCCGGCACTTGTTGGCCCTGGCGGTCTTGAGTTTGAGCCAGGAAGCCGAGCGGTGAGGCCCGACGCTATGGTTGCGGCATGATCCAATTAGGCGTGAACATCGATCATGTGGCGACGGTGCGGCAGGCGCGGCGGGGGGCCGAGCCCGACCCGGTGCGCGCGGCGCACGAGGCCGAGATTGGCGGGGCCGACGGCATCACCGCGCACCTGCGCGAGGACCGCCGGCATGTGCAGGACCACGATTTGCGAAGGCTGCGCGACACGATCAACGTGCGGCTGAACCTCGAGATGGCGGCGACCGAGGCGATGGTCGCCTTCGCGCGCGACCTCAAGCCGCACACGGCGATGCTGGTGCCCGAGGGCCGCCAGGAAGTCACCACCGAAGGCGGTTTGGACGTGGCCGGGCAGGTCGAAGCCATGAAGGGCGTCGTGCAACGGCTGAAGGACGCGGGGCTGATCGTGAGCGCGTTTATCGATCCCTCGCTGCCCCAGGTGGAAGCGGCGCACGCGGCGGGCTTCGACGTGTGCGAGGTGCATACTGGTCCGTATGCGCACGCGTGGGCCAAGTGTGGCGGAGACTTTCGGCGCGGGGAACTGGCCGCCGCGCTCGAGGAGGTGGCGCTGGCCGGCGGCGAGATCGCGGCCCGGGGCATGCGGTTCAACGCTGGGCACGCGTTGAACTACCACAATGTCGGCCCGATCGCGTCGCTGCCGGGCGTCGAGGAACTGCACATCGGGCACGCGATCGTCAGCCGTTCGATCTACCAGGGGTTTCGGGAAGCCGTCGCCGAGATGAAGCGGCTGATGGTCCTGAGCACGACGCGCTAAACGTTTGGGCCAGGTCGGGCAGGGCGGCACGCAACACGGCGATGGCGCGCAGGTACTCGGGCAGGTCCAGGCGTTCGTGCGGCGTGTGGTCGAGAGTACTGTCGCCCGGGCCGTAGGCGACGATGGGGCAGCCGAAGGCGGCGGCGACCGTGTTCATGTCGCTGGTGCCGGTCTTGACGGTGGCGGTCGGGCGGCCGCCGAGTGAGCCGATGGCGGCCGAGAGCGCGCTGGGCAGTGGCCCGGTGCGCGGGTCGCGGTGGGCGTTGGCGTGTCCCTCGAACACGAGATCGATATCAGGCGAAGCGGCGCGGATCTCGCGTTCGAGCTCGTGCGGGTCGATCCATGCCGGCAGACGAAGGCCCAGCGTGAGGCGAGCGGTGTCGTGCAGGCCGTCGCTGGTCGTGTTGATGCGATGGAGGTTGGGCTGGATGGTATCGAAGAGGCCGTCGTGGCCTCGGTTCCATTCGTTGATATGCGCGACGATGTGGTGATGCCAGGCGAGGGCGCGTTCGGCGACCGAGCCGTGCGGGCCGGCGGTGTGGCCGGCGTCCTGTGTACACGCCGCGTGGGCGAGTAGGCGTCCCTTATAGCCGATGGCGAAGCGTTCCCAGCCGCTGGGTTCGCCGATGATGCAGGCATTGGGGCGATAGTGGTCACGGACATGCGCAGCGCCGGGTGAGGATGGTGTTTCCTCGCCGACGGCACCGATGACGACCAATCGTGTGTTCTCGGGGAGTGTCGTGGAAGCGGCGGCGATGGCGAACGCGCACAGCGGGCCCTTGGCGTCGACCGAGCCGCGACCCCAGAGCGTGCCGTCCTCGATGCGTACGGGGATGTGGCCGGGCACGGTGTCGATGTGGCCCAGCAGCATGATCTCGGTGGCGTCGGGCGCGTTGCTGCCGATGACGCCGACGGCGTTGCCCGCGTGATCGATGTGCGCGCGATAGCCGAGTGCTGACATGCGCTTCACAAGAAGCAGAACAGCCTCGTGCTCGCCTGCCGAAACGCTGGGTGTGGCAACGAGATCATGGAGCAGGTCGATGGCGTGCTGGTCGGTGATGGTGGTCACGAGACGGTGGTTCCTTGGCCGTCGAGGGCGCGTTGGATGGGGTTGGGCCGCCGGGCATCGGCGAGGATGACGCGCGAGACGCCGGCGTCGAGGGCCTCGCCCGCGGCGAGCACCTTGCGCTTCATGCGACCCTGGGCGAGTTCGATGGCGCTGTCCAGATCGGCCCGGCCCAGCATGGGGATGAGCGATGCTTCGTCGGGGAACGCGCGTAGCAGTCCGGGCACGTTGGACAGGATGACGAGCGTGTCGGCGCGCATCGCGCCGGCGGTGATGGCCGCCGCTCGATCGGCATCGACATTGATGGGTTCGTGCTCATGGCTGATCGCCGGCGGGCAGAGCACTGGGGTCTTGCCCAGGTCGAGCATGTGGTGGAGCATGGGCATATCGATACGCTCGATGGTTCCCGAGTAGTCGTCGCGGATGATGGTGGTGACGCCGTTCTCGACGGCGCGGATGGCGGCCTTGCGCTTGCCTGTCCAGAGCCCGCCGTCCATGCCGCTCAGGCCCAGCGCGTCGACGCCACGTTCGCGCAACATGCGGACGATGCGCGCGTTCAGACGGCGGCAGGCCATCTGGAAGATGTCGATAGCCGTTTCGTCGGTGTGCCGACTCGTGTGCCCGCTGGGGCTGGTGATGAATCGCGGCGGCACACCCATGCGTTCACTCAGCGTATTGGTCTCGTGCGAACCGCCGTGGACCACGATGACTTGTTGGCCGCCTGCGATCATGCTGGCGATATCGTCGCAGGCTTGCTCGGGCCCGATGCCCTGGGCTCCGCCGATCTTGATGACGATCATGGTCGTGCTCCCTTAGACCGGATGGAGTCCGAAGAACGTGAGGCCCGCGGTTTCGTCGAGGCCGCAAGCCAGGTTCATGCACTGGACGGCGCTACCCGCGGCACCCTTGCCCAGGTTGTCGAGAGCGCACAGCGCGACGATGCGGTTCGCACCGGGCTCGATCTCGAATCCAACATCGGCGTAGTTCGTGCCGGCGAGAATCTTGGGCTCGGGCAGGCGATACAAGCCCCGCTTCTCACGCACGATGCGAACGAATGGCTCATCTTTGTAAGCGTCTCGATAGAGTTGCCAGCATTCTTTGTCGGTGAGTTCCCGGTTCGTGAGCACATGGCAGGTCGCCAGCACGCCACGCACCAGATCGGTTGTGCTGGCGGTGACGTGCAATGGGAAGTTGCCGCAGAGTTGTTGCACTTCGGCGCTATGCCGATGGCTCGTGGGGGCGAAGGTTCGCAAGGCGTTGGTACGCTCTGCGTGGTTGCTCGCGGCGCTGGGCTCGGCACCGGATTCGCTCGATCCCACTTTGATGTCGGCGATCACGCGATCGATGACGCCCGCGCGGGCCAGTGGCAGCAACGCCAGATTCATCGCGGTCGCGTTGCAACCCACGCCGCTGATGAAGCGGGCGTCCCGCAGTTGCTCCCGATGGACTTCGGGAAGGCCGTACACGAAGCGTTCGAGCCACTGTGGTGTTGGGTGGGGCTGGTTGTATGTGCGTTCGTAGAGGGCCGGGTCGCGGAGGCGGAAGTCGCTGCTCAGATCGATGACGCGGCGGGCCAGGCTCGCGTATTGCTCGATATTTCCGGCGGTTTCGCCGTGCGGCAGGCACAGGAAAATGACATCGACAGGATCAACATCGGCCGGGTCGATCAGGGACAGATCGAGCACGCTGCGGAGGTTTGGGTGGATGCTGCCGATGGGCCAGCCCGCCCGGCCGCGTGATGTGGCCCATGCGATGGTGGCGTGCGGGTGGGCGCATAGGAGGCGCAGGAGTTCTCCTCCGGTGTATCCCGCGCCCCCGATGATGCCCACCCGCACGTTCAAGCCACTTCCACCCTGTCGGTCACGATTTCGAGAACATGATCGATGATGCGGCCGGGGATGTCCACGCCCGTGGTGTCGATCGAGTTGCGGAACTCCATGGTCGAGTTGACCTCGCACACCATTAAGCCGCGCTGGGGACATTCGAGCAGGTCGATGGCAAGCAGGCTGTGCTCGGTTCCGCCCACGGCCCGCGCCGCACGCCGGCAGATGTCGTCCAACTCGGGTGTGACTTCAAGCCCCTCGGCCCGGCCGCCGCGCGCGGTGTTGGTGATCCAGTGCGCGCTGTGACGCATGATGGCGGCGATGGTCTGGCCGCCGACCACGAACGCGCGGATGTCGCGGTCGGGCTTGTGGACCAGTTCCTGGAGGTAAATCACGCCGTGCTGTGGCCCGCCGAGCGCGAGCTTGTGTTCGAGGACGGCCTCGAGGGCGTCGCGGTCGTTGAGCCGGCCCACCATGCGGCCCCACGAGCCCACGCAGGGCTTGATGACCACGGGATAGCCAAGCTCGTCGGCGGCGCGAACGGCACCCTCGGCGTTGAAGGCCGCGATCGTGCGCGGCGAAGGCACGCCGGCGTCGGTGAGGGCCAGAGTTGTCAGCAACTTGTCACCACAAGTGTTCGTGACGCTACTGGGATTCACGCAGATGGCACCACGGGATTCGTACGCACGAACGATGGCCAGGGCCTTGGCATGGCTCAGGCAGCGGTCGAGCAAGACGTGCGGTTCGTTGCCGGGTGGCCTCGCGGAAGTGAGATCGATCACCGCCTCGTCGGCGTGGACGAGTTCGACGGCGATGCCTCGGCGTTCGAGTTCGTCGAGCAGCAGGCGTTCCTCGACGCGGACGCGGGTGTGCAGGAGTGTGATGTGCATGGGTGTTCCTTCGGAAGAGAGGCATCGGGCACTGGGCATCAGGCATCGGGAAGAGGCGATGGGCACTCGCTGCGGCGTCCGGCATCTTCACCGATACCTGATGCCCAGTGCCCGATGCCATCTTCTTACTCGCCCCAGTCTTCCTCCACCTCGGGCGCCAGCGCCAGCGTGATGGGCGAGACGCCGGTCACTTCCAGCTCGGCCCCGCAGTCCGGGCACCGCACGATCTCGTGGCGGCGGGGGGCCCTTGCGAAGG
>CAYGTM010000197.1:0-4903 GCA_964352795.1 uncultured Phycisphaera sp. | reverse complement strand
TTCAGGGGCAGGGCGGTCAGTTCGCCCGGTGTGGCCCGGGTCCAGAGGATGACCAGCCAGACGTTGCCCACGGCGGCGAAGGCCGTGGCAAAGCGCGTGAGCTGGAGGACGTCGGTAAGTTTGACAAGGCGGTGCCGCACGGGGCGATGGTACTGCCGTTGGACGGTGCGGGCCGACCCCGGCGTGGACCCTACGATGAATCGATGCACAATGCCGAGCCCAATCTCCAGCACGCCCCTGCGGTGGCCATCGTGGTCAGCCGGTATAACTACTCGATCACCGGGCCCATGCTCGAGGCTGCCTTGGAGGCCTTCGAGAAGCGGTGGCCCGGGGCCACGCCGGCGGTGCTGCGGGCCCCCGGGGCGTTCGAGTTGGTGGCGATGTCGTCGGCCGTCTTGCGGACGGGGACGTTCGAGGCGGTGGTAGCGTTGGGGTGCGTGATCCGCGGGGAGACCGACCACGACCGGTACATCAACGACGCGGTGGCCAACGGGCTGGCGAGGTTGGCGGCCGACACGGGCGTGCCGGTGTGCTTCGGGGTGATTACGGCCAACACCGACCAGCAGGCAAGGGACAGGGCCGGCGGGGCCAAGGGCAACAAGGGGGCCGAGGCGATGGCCGCGGCGCTCGAAGCGGTCGATGAGTTGCGGCGATTGCGTGTGGCGGCGATGGGCAACCGGCCCGACATGCTCTCGCCCGGAGCGATGCCGCCGCTGGCTGGGGCGGCCGACAAGGCGGTGTCGCCGGTGATGGCTGGTTCCAACGGGCGGTCGGCCTCGAAGGGGTCGGCATGATCTCTGCCCAGCGCGTGCGGATGGCGGCGTTCCAGATGGTGTACGGGCTCGATGCGAATGGAGCGCCCGATGAGCCGGGCGAGGCGCTGCTGGAATCGCTGCGGGCTTCGGTGATGGAAGAGAGCGAGAACCTCGAAGCGCGGGAGTTGCGGCAGGCCGAGAAGTTGGCGCTGGCGGCTTTCGCTGGCCGGCGCGATGGCGACACGCTGTTCGAGGCGCTCAGCCCGGGCTGGCCCGTGTCTCGGCAGCCGGCGGTGGATCGGGCGATCCTGCGGCTGGCGTATCACGAGATGGCCTCGGGCAAGACGCCGCCCAAGGTCGCCATCGACGAAGCGGTTGATCTGGCGAAGATGTTCAGCACCGAGAAGAGCCCGAGCTTCGTGAACGCGCTGCTCGACGCGGCGATGCGCAAGCTCGCTGGGGCGGAAACCGTCGAGCCCATCGAGCCCATCGAGCCCATCGAGCCCATCGAGCCCATCGAGCCCATCGAACCCGCGGAGCCCAAGGCGTGCTGAAGTCTCTGGGTCGCAAGATCAAGGACTCGCTCAAGCGTACGCGAGCGGTGTTGATCGATCCGTTGCACGACCTGGTGCGCGGTCGGCGGCTCGACGAGGCGCTCATCAAAGAGATCGAGGCCGTGCTGCTGCGCGCCGACGTGGGCGTTGCGGCGACCAAGCGGCTGATCGAAGGGTTGCGTGCCGACGTGAAGGCGGGCAAGCTCGAAAAGGGCGAGGACGCCATCGGGTATCTCAAGAAGAGCGTGTCGGCGATGTGGCCGCCCGAGGATCTGAGCCTGAAGTTTGTTGAAGAAGGCCCGACCGTGCTGCTGGTGACCGGCGTGAACGGCGTGGGCAAGACCACGACCATCGCCAAGCTGTGCCACGCCTTGCGCGAGGACGGCAAGACCGTGCTGCTGGGCGCGTGCGATACGTTCCGCGCGGGCGCGGTGCGACAGCTCGAGGTGTGGGCCGAGCGCATGGGCGTGGATGTCGTGCGTGGGCAGCAAGGCGGAGACCCGGCGGCGGTGGCGTTCGATGCGTGCGCAGCAGGTGTGTCACGCGGGGTCGATGTCGTGATCCTCGACACGGCCGGCCGGTTGCAGACGCAGGAATCGCTGATGCGTCAGCTCGAGAAGATCGCGAAAGTGGCCGGCAAGCGCATCGAGGGCGCGCCGCACGAGAGCCTGCTGGTGCTCGACGCCACGAGCGGGCAGAACGCCGTGGCCCAGGCGGAGCACTTTGCCAAGGCGGTGCGGTTATCGGGGCTGGTCATCACCAAGCTCGACGGGACGGCCAAGGGGGGCGTGGTGATCGCCGTGCGCGAGGCCTGCGGCGTGCCCGTCAAGTTTATCGGCGTGGGCGAGACCGCCGAGGACTTGCAGCCGTTCGACCCCACGGCGTTCGTCGAGGGGGTATTCGGCCCGGCGGCCGAATCGGCCTGAATCCACCGGCACATCAGCCCGATAGCGCTAGCAGGAAGGCCGATCGCATTGATCGGGCCGATGGCGCTGGCGCGAGTTCGCGTTGGCACGACGGTCTGGCGTGGGCAGACGCCCGTGTGGAAGCGATTGGTTGATTGTGGGTTCCGCGTCGTGGGGACGCGGGCTCGCGCGCCATGGGAGGGTGCCGCCATGCAGCCGATCGGACTTGGCTCGACGCAGATCAACACGGGCTTGCGCATCCTGGGGCAGAACCAGGCCGACCGCAACACCGCCCTGGAGCGCCTGGCCACGGGGCTGCGGATCAACCGCGCCTCCGATGATCCTGCGGGGCTGGTGTCGAGCGAGGCGCTGAGCGCGGCGCTGGCGTCGCTCGAGGCCGAGGCCCGCTCGATTGATCGCAGCCAGGCGGTGGTGAACAGCGCCGAGGGCGCGGTGTCTCAGATTTCGGAGTTGCTGATCGAGGCCGAGGGCTTGGCCGTCGCGGCGGCGAATACCGGCGGTACGTCCGAGGCGGAGCGTGAAGCGTACCAACTGGAGTTGGACTCGATCCTCCAGAGCATCGCTCGCATCGCCGACGGCGCCAACATCACCCGCCAGAAGCTGCTGGACGGTTCGTTCCGCGTGCCGCTGGGCGACGGCGGTTTCGAGGTGATCGGCAGCCTCGACCCGACCAAGTTGGGCGATGTGTACGACATCGCGCCGCAGGAATCCGAGACCGGCGAGATCGTGATCGACCCGGACGCCGTGAAGGTGAGGCTCACCGATCTGGCGTCGGGCGGGGTGGGGTCGTTGCTGGACAACCCCGAGTTGGCCCAGCGCGTTTTGGGTCGGGCCCGAGAGCAGGTGACCACGCAGCTTGGGGCCATCGGCAACCTCGGCCGCAACGTGCTCTCACCGCGGTTGTCGGCAATTGGCAAGCAGATCGAATCGCTCTCGGCGGCCCGGTCGCTGGTGCGCGATGCCGACTTCGCCGAGGAAGCGGCCCGGCTGGTCCGCGGGAACATCCGCACCGAGGCCACGCTGGCGGCCCTGAGCGCGGGACTGGCCAATCAGGAGCGGGTGCTCGACCTCTTGGGCTGAGTGGCATCGCGCGGTTTTGGTCCCGACGCGTGAATACCCTTGGGCGTGAACGCCGCCTCCCCGTTGCCGATGGCCGGCTCGATGGATTACGTCGAGCTCTTGCGTGAAGCCAGCGAGGCCACCTCGCTGGCCGAGCACGGCTATCGCCTGCTGCGGCGGATGCGTTCGATGTTCGGGGCCGAGTTGTTCGTGAACTTCACGCGCGAGGACGACCGCGAGGGCTGGTTCCGGGTGTCCAGCATGGTCGAGCTTCCCGAGGGCGAACTGGATCGGGAAACGGTGACGCCCGAAGGACAATGGACGACCGTGGAGGAGCCGGTCAGCACACGCGGCGGGTTGCTCGGGCGGTTCGCGTCCAATGACCGGCCCGTGGTCGTGGAAGTTGACGCCGACCCGTCGGACGCGATGGTGTTCGGCGGTCGTGAGCTGCCCAGGTATGCCATCGTGCTGCCGATCTATCGTCGCGGCGTGGCGTGCGAGTGGGTCGTGTTCTTTCGCGGCGGTCCGTGGGGCGTTGGCGAGGCCGAGTTGCTGACGCTCACGCAGATGGCCAACATGATGTCGATGGCCGGCGAGCGCGAGCAGTTGTTCGAGCGGGTGTCGGCGTTGAACCTTCGCCTGAGCACGTCGCTCGCGTCGATCCTGCACGCTCAGCGTTCGATCATGCCGCCCGCGCCCCCGGCGGTCGAGGGGCTGCGATTCGCCGTGTGGTACCAGCCCAGCGAGGAAGTAGGTGGAGATTACTACGACTTCCGCGACTTCGGCGACGGGCAGTTCGGGGCTGTCGTGGCCGACGTGTCGGGCCACGGCCCGCCCGCTTCGGTGGCGATGGGGATGTTGCGCAGCGTGCTGCTGGCCTACCGCGTGTTCGGCCGGCCGGCCAGCACCGTGGTGACCGACGTGAACCGCGTGATGTTCGAGTCGCTGGGCGGCGAACGGTTCGTGACGGCGATCTTCGTGGGGTTCTATCCCAAGACCGGCCGGTTCGTGTACGCCAACGCCGGGCATCATGTGCCGCGCGTGCGGCGCCGGGACGGCACGGTCGAGGCCATCGAGGGCGACGCCAGCCCGCCGCTGGGTATTTTGGAACACCTCGACACCGTGGGCGCCGCGGGCGTGCTCCAGCCGGGCGAGTGCATGGTGCTGTATACCGACGGCATCATCGAAGCGTTTGACGAGCACCGCCAGCAGTTCGGCGTCGAACGCCTGGACGAGGCCATCGCCCAGGCCGACCCCGAGCCCGACGCCATCGCCGAATCGATCCGCGTGGCGGTGGGGGCGTTCAGCGAGGAGCAGGTGGTGGATGATCGGTGCGTGCTGGTGGTGATGCGGGAGGGTTAGCCTAGCAACCCCAGTTCCCCGATCGCCCGCACCACTCGCGTGTGCACGCCCGCGGGCGCGCACACGATGCCGCGGTTGCGTTCGAGGCCCTTGCCGTGGGTGAAGTCGAGCGGCAGGCCCGCCGCGTCGCTGACGACGCAGCCGGCTTCGGTGGCGACGAGTGCACCGGCGGCGTGGTCCCAGATGCGCTCGACGTAGCCCTTTTTGGTCGGCAGGCGCAGGTACACGTCGGCCTGGCCGCGCGCGA
>CAYGTM010000196.1:0-5055 GCA_964352795.1 uncultured Phycisphaera sp. | reverse complement strand
GCACCCGATGATACCTACGGCGCAACCTACCTCTTCGACCTCGACTGCCTCGCGCGATATCGTGCTGCGACCCGATGATGTCTCGGAAAACTCCTGGTTCGGCATCGCGCTGGCCCTTGATGGTGAGCGACTGGTCGTCGGCGCGCCTTACGACCGTTCCGTGCTCGCCAACGGCGGATCGACCCACATTTACACGCGAATGGCGGACGGCACATACGAGTTCGACCAAAGCCTGCGTGTCGATGGCGCCGAGCGAATCGGCTGGAGCGTGGCTTTGGACGGGCCTCATGTGCTGACCAGCGCTCCGTTGGCGACACGGGATTTTGAGAACCAAGGCGTGGTTTATCGCTACACCCTAGACGGCTCGCAGTGTGTCATGTCGGCCGAAATCAGGAGCGCCCAGCCCGGCAGGCGGCACGATTTCGGGTCGACATTGGTACGCCATGACGACCGGCTGATCGTGACCTCGGGGCGCGACTTCCGCGGCTCGGTCAACGCCTTCGAGCGATCCCCTGAAGGCGATTGGCGCTCGCTGGCGCGAATCGTGCCCGACACGACGACATTTGCCCTACGTTTTGGCTGGGCCATGGCAACCGATGGCCGCTTCCTGCTCGTGGGCACCCCAGAAGAACGCGACATGGCACCCGATGATACCTACGGCGCAACCTACCTCTTCGACCTCGACTGCCTCGGCTGCGCGCCCGACCTCGACGCCGACGGCGAGCTCACTATCTTCGACTTCCTCACCTTCGCCAACCTCTTCGACGCCGGCGACCCCACCGCCGACCTCGACGCCGACGGCGAGTTCACCATCCTCGACTTCCTCGCCTTCCAAGCCGCCTTCGACACGGGGTGCGAGTAAGAAGGCAATGGGCGTGAGGCAATGGGCAATGGGTCGGAACGGATCAGACGGCCCACCTCCAACCCATTGCCTGTTGCCCAGTTCCTATTGCCTCTCCTTCCCTACCCCTTCCTGAACCCATGCACCGCGTGCCGAAGCGGCTGCCCGAAGGCGCGTTCGGCGTGTGTGGCGTTGTTCAGGGCGGCGTCGAAGGCGCGTGGGGCCAGCAGCATCGCCACGGGAGAGACGCCGCGCCGGTTGGCCTCGCTCGACGCGGCCAGCGAGCGCACGCGGGCGCGAAAGCCACGGCCGCGACCCATCGGCACGCACAGCAGCACGAGTACCCGTTCGCCCTCGGGCAGTCGGTGCCACAGGCGGCCGAGGATCACGATGACCATCGGCACGCCCACGGCGATCATGATGAGGCCGAACTTGATGGCCGGGGTCAGGGCGTCGGTCCAACTCGCGGCGGAGGTCGGTTCGCTCGGGGCGTGCTCCAACTCTGGCGCGCCGGGCATGATGAGTTCGACCGGGCCGATGTCGACGCGGCTCTGAGCAAAGACGCCGCACGTCACGATCAGCAACGTGACCAATGCAACATACCTCTTCACGCCACGGCCCCCTTCTCGCGCTTCGAGACATCAACCTTTGCCGCCCCGCGTTGCCAGCGTTGTCGGGCTTCGGCTTCCAGGCTGCCCAGGCACGCCGTCGCCCGCGCGCGAGCGCTCGCGTCGCTGTCGTGGCGGGCCATGTCGGCGATGACGGCGGCCAGATCGGTCCAGCGCCGGCCCAAGGACAGTTCGGGCCCACGCCGCAGCACGCGGCCGGCCACCCACAACCCCGACACGCGGTGGGCCGCCCGCTCGTCGCCAAGCATGGAACGCAAGGCCGCCTCGCTCGCTTGCTTTGTGCCGGTGGCCGGCTTGCTCTCGATCCCGATCAGCCCCGCGCGCACGGCGTTGGCCCGCACGCGCTGGTGGGGGTCGGCGGTCAGTTCGGTGAACCGCTCGGCGGGCGTCTCGATCAGGCCGCGACGGCGGCGGTCTTCCAACGCCTCGACCGCGTTGGCGCGCACACGCGGGGCGTGGTAGCGGCACGCCGCTTCGAGCGCCTTGCCCACCTCGCGGCCGGGTGCGGTCGACAGCGCGCGCAAGGCGGTGGCGGCGATGTGCTGGCGGGCGTCGCCCTCGGCCAGCCCGCCCGCGGGCCCGGCGGCCATCACGACGGCCAGCAGCGCATCGCGCACGCCCTGGTGGCTGGCGGGCAGGCCCAGGCGGCGGGCCAGGGTGATGGCCGCGATGCGATCCTCTGGCTCACCACCCCCACCACCCCCACGACCACCCTCGATGGCCTCGACCAGCCACGCGGCCTTCGGGTCGGTGCGCTTCAGGGCGGCCCGGGCCGAGCAGGCGGCCAGCGGGCCGGTGCCGATTGCGCCCGCGCGCTCCAGTTCCTGGCGGCCCAGCACCCGCACGGCCTCGTCGGGATGGCGGTGCAGCGAGGCCATCCAGGCGTCGACCGGCTGGGTGGCCGCCGGCACGGCCTCGAGAGGCTCGCCCAGGCGGCTCATGGCCAGCACGGCATGGCGGGCGACCGCCCCATCGGCGTCGTAGGCCAGATCCTCGAGCAGCGTGGGCGGGGCGAAGCGGACCAGCGAGAGCCGAACGCGCGGGTCGTCGTCGTTCAGGCGCGGGGCCAGCACGCGGGCCCTGGTCATGCGGTCGACCTGCAAGGCCGCCAGCCACTCGGCCAGCCCGGCCCGGGCGCTCACGTCCAACCTCTCAATCGTCGCCTCGCCGGGCACCGCGCAGGCTTCGGGCCAGTCGAGGGGCGGGGTGGTGTCCTGCTCCTCGGTCAACTGATGGGCCGTCACGCGGATTTTGGGCCTGGCGTGCAGCGACGCCACGCGCGCGGCCCGCAGGCGGCGGCGAGTGAGATACGCCCGCTCCAGCACCGCTTCATGCTCGGCGGGCGTGCTGGCCCGGCTGAGCCGATCGGCGGCGGCCTGGGCCAGATGATCCATTACGATCCACGACAACGCCCGTTGCCGAGCAAGCCCCAGGTCGGCCTTGCGCAGCACGGTTCGCAACGCCCCGTGCGCGCTCCGATTCCCATCGGTGGGCTTCGCCGCCAGCCAGTTGCTCAGCGGCGTCCCGATGCCCCGCCGCCCGGCCGACGCGCCGGCTTCGGTCAGCAGCGCGAGCGCCGCCAGCAGCACGCCGAAGCGGCGGTGCTCGTCGAAATGGATGACCGCGTGCGCGATGACCTCTTCCACCCCCACGACCCCCACCACGCCATCAACGGTGGTGCGTACGGGCATCTCGCCGGAGACTTCGGGTTCGCCGGTCACCACACCCAGCTCGGCGGCCCGGCCGGTCGCCCGCACCAGGGCCCGCTCGGCGGCCATGGCCACGCCGCGGTCCTCGTCGGCCAGCAATGGCGCGACCAGGCGCAGGGCCGCCAGCGAGCCCATTCTTCCGCCGACAAGCCCGGCAACCTCGGCCGCGCTGGCCCGGTCCCTGGGGTCGTCCAGCCCCGCCGCCCGCTCGATGGCCCGGACCCAACGGGCGGCCGTGGCGGCTTCCAAAGTCTTCCCACGGAGCCCCTCGGGCACGGCCTGCCAGTGGCGGGTGAGCTGGAACAGGGCCTCCTGGCCTGCGGGCACGCCCTGCCCGCCGAAGACGATCTGGCCCGTTCGCGCCATGAAGGCCGCCAGCCGGCCCGGCCCGTCGCCCTTGCTGGCACGCTTGATCAGCCAAGCGGCGGCCCGGTCGCGGTCGGCCCCCTCGAGCCAGGGCAACGCCTCGCCCAGGGCCAGGGCCCGCAGGCCGGCGGGCAGCGCGCGGGCCCGGCGCAGCCCCTCGCTGCGGCCCAGGTCGCTGAGGCTGTCCAGGTTGGGGCTGGGGCGTGTCGGGTCGGCCATGGTTTCCCGTGGGGTTGGGCGAGGAGGTTGAGCGAGCAATCGGGCAGCCGGGCGCGAGCGCGTGCGAAAGATAGCGGCCCACCGGGGCTGGCGGGTCGCACCCGCTGGTATCGTCCGTGGATGAAGCAGGAGTCCACAAGCGGGCGATGGCCCGCTCCGATGCCCCTACCATCTGCCATGCCGGTCACGCGACGAATTACCACGCCCCGCTGAGGGGCCTTTCGCCGAGCCGCATTCTTTTGAGCGGGTAGGCGGCTCGGATCATCGAGCCCGCCTCCGTACGATCCCAACCCTTGTCCTCCCTGCCAGATCGCGCCGGGCCCATTCCGGGCGCGATCGGCCCCATCGGAGCGTGACGAATGACCGAATCGACCCAGCCCGCCCCCAAGAGCGACTCGAAGAAGCAAGACAAGAACCGTTATCGCCAGACGCTGAACCTCCCCGAGACCGACTTCCCGATGCGGGCCGGGCTGGTGACCAATGAGCCCGCCAGCGTCGAGCGGTGGGGCAAGGCGAACCTCTATCAGAAGCTGCGCGAGCAGCGCAAGGACGCCCCCGACTTTGCCTTCCACGACGGGCCGCCGTACGCCAACGGGTCCATCCATCTCGGGCACCTGACCAACAAGACCCTCAAGGACTTCGTCGTCCGCAGCCAGTCGCTCATGGGCAAGGACTGCCCGTTCGTGCCGGGGTGGGATTGCCACGGCCTTCCCATCGAGCACAAGGTCATGGGCGAACTGGTCAAGAGCAAGAAGATCAAGGAGCTCGACGGGCTGGACGTGTGGGAGCGTCGCGCAGCGGTGCGAGCCGAGTGCGAGGCCTACGCACGCACCTACGTCGACCTCCAGACCAGCCAGATGGTCCGCCTGATGACGCTGGCCGATTACGAGCACCCGTACCTGACCATCCAGCCGTCCTTCGAGAAGGCCGTCACCGAAGTGCTGGCCGACCTGTGCGAGCGGGGCTTGGTGTATCGGGCACTGAAACCCGTGCACTGGTCGATCGCCAACACGACGGCGCTCGCCGAGGCCGAACTCGAATATATGGACCGCGAGGACACGTCGGTGTACGTCGACTTCGAGGCCGCCGAGAAAGAAAAGGTCTACGGCGCCTTCGGCATCCCCGACGCCGAGCGCCCGGGGGTGCTCGCCGCGCGGGGTCGAAGGGCTCCTTGACCGCGATCCGGATCAGCTCGAACTCTCGCGGGGCGCCGTAGATCGTGCGCTCGGCCGCGTAGCGCGCGACCTCGGCTTGGCCGTCGTCCCAGCGCGCGTCCCGCGCGAACCCGAGC
>CAYGTM010000195.1:0-5069 GCA_964352795.1 uncultured Phycisphaera sp. | reverse complement strand
TTTCGGGATGGCTCGGAGCGGCTTCAGAACTCATGCCCAAGCGTATGGCCGTAGTGCCCGCTCAGCCCTCGGCGACCACCGACGCCATCGCCATCGTGCCCGTGTGCGTCAACGACAGGTGCCACCGATGCACGCCCATCGATGCGGCCATCTCAAGGGCCTTGCCATGCAAGATCACGGCGGGCTTCCCACTCGCCTCGCGGACCACCTCGATATCCGTCCAGCCTACGCCCTGAGCCCATCCCGTGCCCAACGCCTTGAACACGGCTTCCTTCGCGGCAAAACGGGCGGCCAAGCGCTCGTCACGCCGGGGCCCATCGCCCGCATAGGCCCGCTCGGCCTCGGTAAACACACGTTCCAGGAAGCGATCCCCAAACCGATCGACGGACCGGCGCACTCGTTGCACTTCGGCCAGGTCGACGCCGTGACCCAGGATCATGCCGAGGACGCCTTGGGCTTTTTCTCGCCCGTCTTCTCAGGCTTCTTTTCTTTGTTCGGTTCGGCCTTCTTCTCGGGCTTGCTCTCGCCCTTCGAGTCTGACTTGGCCTCCGACTTGCCCTCGGGTTTGTCGGCGCTTTGTGCCTTCTTATAGCCCTCGCTGCGATAGTCGGTTTCGTAGAAGCCCGAGCCCTTGAACAGCAACGCCGCGCCAGTGCCGATGAGCCGCTCGAGCTTGCGTTTGCCGCACTTGGGGCAGGTGCGCTTGGGGCCGTCGTTCATGCTCTGGAACAACTCGAACTCGTGGTCGCAGGCGTTGCAGCGGTAATCGTACGTTGGCATTGGTTCGCTCTCGGAAGCCTTATTCTTCGCCCGGGGTCACGGCCACTTTGGCCGGCCGCAGCACCCGCTCGCCCATCGCGTATCCCGACTGGAACGCCCGCGCCACGCACCCCGGCCCGATGCCCTCGGCGGGCTGCTGCATGACGGCCTCGTGCCGCCCGGGGTCAAAGTCTTCACCAATCGCGGGCTCGATGGGCATCACACCGTGACGCGCCATCGCCTTCATCGCTTCGGCACGGATCGTCACGATGGCCTGGAACAACTGCTCGACCGTCAGGCTGGCCGGGTCTTGCGAGAGCGCCATGTCGAAGCTGTCGAGCGCGCCCAGCATCGATTCGCACACGTCGCGCACACCCCGAGCCCGGGCTTCCATCTCGTTGCCAGACGCCCGGCGTTGGAAGTTCTGGAAGTCCGCCAGCGAACGCTTCCAGCGGTTTTCCATCTCGCCAAGATCATTCGACAGCTTCTCGAAGAACGCCTCCGCGTCGTCGGCGTCAAGATTGCCCGACGCATCACGGATAATGTCGCCAAAGCTCGCCGGCGGGCCGTCGTTATCCTGGTCGCGATCGACTGTCTCGTGCTCGGCCATGATTGACTCCCTCACTTCCTCGCGTTCAGAACAAGTCTCGGATTTTCTTGAGGAATCCGTGGCTCTCGGGCATCACGCTCACGTCCTCGGTCTCGGCAAACTCTCGGAGCAACCGCTGCTGCTTCTCGCTGAGCTTCTTGGGAATCTCCACGCGCGTCACCAGCACCAGGTCTCCGCGCCGCCCGCTGCGCAGGTTGGGCAAACCTTCGCCATGCAGGCGAAACAGCGTGCCGTGCTGGGTGGCCTTCGGCACCGTCTGCTTCACCTTGCCCGTCAGCGTGGGCACGTCCATCTCGGTGCCCAGCGCCGCTTGCGTGAAACCGATGGGGAGTTCCATCAACAGGTGATCGCCGTCGCGCTTGAACATGTCGTGCTCGTCGACGCGCACCACGACGTGCAGATCGCCGCGCACGCCCGCGCCGCTTGGTGACGCCTCGGGCGGCGGCGGTTCGCCCTCGCCCTGCACGCGCACGGCCTGCCCCTCGTGGATGCCCGCGGGGATGCGCACGCTCAGCACGCGCTTGCGCGGCACGCGACCCTTGCCCTTGCAATCGGGGCAATGGTCCTTGATGATCTTGCCGCGACCGCGACAGCTCGGGCACGCCGTCACCATGCGGAACATGCCGCCCATGCCCGCCTGCTGCACCTTGCCCTGCCCGTCGCACGTCGGGCATGTCAACGGCTCGCTGCCCGGCTTCGCGCCGCTGCCCGCACATGGGTCACAGACGTCGAGCCTGGTGAACTCGACATCGCGCTCCGTGCCCGTCAGCACGTCCTTGAGCTCGATCTCGACCTCGGTCTCCAGGTCGTACCCGCGCGCCACGCGCTGGCGGCCGCCGCGGCCGCCGCCCATGCCGCCGAAGCCACCGCCGCCGAAGATGTCGCTGAACATCGAGAAGATGTCCTCGACGTTCATGTGGCTGAAGTCGTGCGACGCCCCGCCCGCGCCACGCAAGCCCTCGTGCCCGTACTGGTCGTAGCGGGCCTTCTTGGCCGGGTCGCCCAAGACCTCGTACGCCTCGGCTGCCTCCTTGAACTTCGCCTCGGCCTGGGCATCTCCCGGGTTCCGATCGGGATGGAACTTCAGCGCCAACCGCCGATACGCGCGCTTGACATCATCCTCCGACGCATCACGCTCGAGGCCGAGAATCTCGTAGTAGTCGCGCGTCGTGGGCATGGTTTCCTTTGAAGAGTCGGATTACCACAGAGGCACAGAGGCACAGAGGGGGAGGAGAAGATGGGCATGTGGTCCGGTCACAGAACTCTCCTGACGATGCCATCACGCATGTACGGGGCGTTGAAGTTCAAGAGGAGGCCGGTTCGTAGTGACGACAACTTGAGGTAGGTCAGGAGTTGGGCTTCATGGACCGGCATGATCTTCTCGACGGCTTTCAACTCCACGACAACCTGCCCCTGAACAACAAAATCCAGACGATATCCGATCTCGAGCGTGTGACCCTTGAACCGCACAGGCAGGGGAACTTCCTGCTCAAAGGAGATTCTCCTCTCACTCAACTCCACCGCGAGGCAAGCCCCATACGCAGACTCAAGCAGCCCCGGCCCTAGAGCCCTATGCACCTCGATGGCCGCCCCGATCACGGAAGCCGTCACGGGATCATCACCACGCTCCAACTCTTCCCTCCAATTCCCTCTCTTTCCGACCTCTGTGTCTCTGTGCCTCTGTGCCTCTGTGGTTATCTTCTCCGAATCCGCCTTACGACACCGCCCCCACCACCGCTTCGGCCTCATCCTTCAACTCGGTCACCAGCACGTTGGTCGTCAGCATCAACCCCGCCACCGAAGCCGCGTTCACCAACGCCGTGCGCGGCACCAGAGCCGCGTCGATGATGCCGGCCTTCACCAGGTCGACGTACTCGCCCGTCGCCGCGTTGAAGCCCTCGGTGGCCTTGCTCTCGCGCACGGTCTCGACGACAAGATCACCGTCATACCCGGCATTCTCGGCGATCTGCTTCACGCAACTCTCGACGGCGTCATAAACGATGTCGTAGCCGATCTGCTCGTCGCCCTTGGCCTTCTTGCGGGCCGCCTCGATGGCGTCCTGCGTCCGCAGCAGCGCCACGCCGCCGCCGGCCACATAGCCCTCCTTGGCCGCCGCGCGCGTCGCCGCCAGCGCGTCTTCCACGAGGTCCTTGCGCTGCTTCATCTCCATCTCGCTCGAGCCGCCGACGTGGATGATGCACACGCCGCCGGTCAGCTTGGCGTGCCGCTCCATCAGCTTCTCGCGGTCGTACTCGCTCGTGGACGCCTCGTGCTGGGCCTTGATCTGCTCGGCCCGCGACGTAATGTCCTTCTTCTTGCCCGCACCCTCGATGATCGTCGTGTCGTCCTTGGTAATCACGATCTTCTTGGCCTTGCCGAGCTCGCTGAGCTCGATCGACTCGAGGCTGCGGCCCAGATCCTCGGCGAAGAACGCGCCGCCGGTGAGGATGCCGATGTCCTGGAGCATCGCCTTGCGACGATCGCCGAAGCCCGGCGCCTTGACCGCCGCGATCTTCAGCGAGCCGCGCAAACGGTTGATCACCAGCGTCGCCAGCACCTCGTTGTCCATGTCCTCGGCGATGATCAGCAGCGGCTTGCCGGCCGTCACGGCCTTGTTCAGCAGCGGCAGCAGATCGGTCAGGTTGGCGATCCTCTTCTCGTGGATCAGGACCAGGCAGTCCTCGAGCACGCACTCGGCGGTCTTCGGATCGGTCATGAAGTACGGAGACATGTAGCCCTTGTCGAACTGCATGCCCTCGACGAACTCGAGCTCGGTCTCGTTGCCGCGGCCTTCCTCGACCTCAACCACGCCCTCGGCCCCGACCTTGCTGATGGCCTCGGCAATGAGCTCTCCCACCGAAGCGTCGTGGTTGGCCGACACGGTGGCCACCTTGCGATAGTCATCCTTGCCCTTGCACTTGATGGCGAAGCCCTCGATGGCGTCGCTGGCGGCCTGGGCGGCGGCATTCACGCCACGCTGCACCTGCACCGAGTTCGCGCCCGACGCCACATGCTTGAGCCCGGCGTTGAAGATCGCCTGCGCCAGCACCGTCGCGGTGGTCGTGCCGTCGCCGGCCTTGTCGTTGGTCTTCTTGGCGACTTGATGCACCATCTTCGCACCCATCGACGCGAACGGCTCGGCCAGCTCGACCTCGCGGGCCACGCTCACGCCGTCCTTGGTCACCTGCGGGCTGCCAAAGCTCTTCTGGATCAGCACGTTACGGCCGGCCGGCCCCATCGTGCACTTGACGGCGTCGGCCAACCGGTCGACCCCCTGCTTCATCTCGAGCAGGGCGGCATCATCGAACATGACTTGTTTGTGGGACATGGGGGACTCCTTCGGAGAAGGGCACCGGGCACCGGGCATCGGGCATCAGGCCGGACTTTCGGTGTCGATGCTCTTGATCAAGGCCGCGAGCATCCGCCCGCACTCCTTGAGGTGTTGCTCGACTTCTGCTCGCCCATCCTCATTCAAGAACCCCAGCCGGGCGGCGATCAAGAGCTGGGTTTCAACTTCATACATCGATCCACGAGCCACTCGCAGGTACCTCAGATAATCGCTTCGTGTCCCTCGCCCATAGCCCTCGGCAATGTTGGAGGGAATCGAAACCGCTGCCCTGCGAAGCTGACTTGTCAATCCAAATCGCTCGTCGGCAGGAAAGCCCTTCGTCAAACCGTACACCGCGAGCGAGATCTCGAC
>CAYGTM010000194.1:0-5074 GCA_964352795.1 uncultured Phycisphaera sp. | reverse complement strand
CCATGATCCCAACGCCCGGCCAGCGCGCGCGGCGGCGGTCCGACGCCGGCCGCCTGCGCACACTGGCGACCAAGGCCAACCGCTGGCGGCAGACCAGGTGGTTCCGTCTTGCGGGCTTCGTTGCCGGCGCGGCCTTGGTGTTCCTGGCCATCGCCGCCGCCCTTCGGCAAGACCCCGACGCCGTGCGCCGCTCCATCATCGCATTGGGCGAGCACCCGTGGTGGTTCGTGCTGCTATTCATCGTGCTGCCCATGCTCAACTGGCTGAGCATCTCGACCTCCATCTGGTTCCTGCTGTCGCGCTTCGGGCGGCTGGGGCTGGCCGAGACGTGCGGGCTGGGCGGCCTGGCGTTGGGCCGCGCCAAAGCCCTGGTAGTTCGCGTAGCTGCGTCCACCAGCCACAAGTCGGGCTTGGAGGAGCGAAGCCAGCTCGCGCACGCGGGCGTCCTCATGAGCGGCCGCGCGATCAAAGGCCGGGTCCGCCGGGTCGGTAGCGCGCGTGAGCAGGGCGGCGCTCAGGGCCACCGGGCCGCCGGCGGTGTCGAGCGCGATGCGGTCGAAGGGGGCCATTGCTCGGCTGAACTTCGCGTTGGGCAGGGCCACCATCATGTTCACCTGCACCATCTCGGGAGATTGGCGCAGCCGTTGGCCCGCGGCGCCCATCACCGGCTCGAACGGCGCGGGGTCGCGCCCCTGCGGGGGCGTGCCCGGGCCGACCAGCGCGCTCTTGAGTGCCGTGGCGATGGTGGTGAGCACGGCGGGGTCGTCGGCCAGCAACCGGGTGACGATCCGACCGCCGTCGAAGCGGACCTCGGGCAGCGGCCGCCGAACGATCAGATCGGTCTCGGCACTCAGGCACATGGGCCCGGGGAAGTATCCGGCTTGTTGCGTGAACTGGAAGCCCTGTAGGGCGCGCCAGCGGGTACGAGTCGTGCGGGTGCCGGCCGCTTCCAGGTACCACCCCGCTAGCCCGCCGCCGGCCCACACGTCGATTTCCAGTCGCTCACGCGGCATCAGCCGCAGGCGGGTATCGACGCTGCACACCTCGGGAATGGCGATGGGCGTGAGCCGGTCCATGTCGGCGTCGAGCACGGGCGAGAGCAGGATGCGGCTGTTGATGGGCGAGTTGGGGCCCACCGCCAGCGGGATGGGCGAGTTGTTGCGCAGTGTCAGGCGCAAGCGCGTGATGGTGGTCACATGCTCCTCGGAGCCCATCGCGCGCACGCTGAGCTCCATGTAGTTCTCGGGCTTCTCGGTCATACGGTCGAGCCAGGCCGGGATGGCGCGCGCCGCGGCCGCCAACGCCTGGGCCTCGGGGAATGGCGAGCCCACGCCCAGATCGAGCAGTTCCTGGTGGGCCCACGCGCCCCACACGCCCGCGGCATCCTCGCGCGTGATGCCGCGGAGCAGCGGCAAGGCGTCGGCCGTGCGACCATGCACCAGCAGCGCGTGAACGTACGCCAGCACGGACATCGGGACCTGCTCGTCCATGCGTTGTTTCAGATCGGCCAGCCGCTCGTCGGCCTCTGGCGTGCCCACCGCGTCGATGGTGCTCAGCAGTGCGACGACCAGGTTGAGCTGCTCGCGCGCGGGCGCGGTGATGGCGAGGTCGACCTCGCCAAGCAAGGTCTCGTCAGCCATCGCCCGGTCCATGGCTTCGGTGGCCTGCCGGATGTCGGCCCGCACCAGCTCTTGCTGCACGCCGGCCAGCACCATCGACAAGGCCGTCTCGGCGCGGATGCGGGTGGCCAGAAGCGCGATATCACGGGCCCGCTGGCGATCGCCCTGGGTGTTCAGGAGCATCTGCTGTAGGCGTTGGGCCGTGGAGCCGCGAAGATCTTCCGAGGCCCGGCTGGCGGCGGTGGGGTTCCCATCGGCCTCGGCCACGAACATGCGGAGCAGGGCCGAATCGGGCGGGGGCAGGATGTCGGCCGGCCGCTGCATGCCCTCGGTGGGCTCGCCGCGACGCCGCATGAGTTGCAGCATCTGCTCGAGCCGGGCCCGATCTTGCAGCACCGGCAGCTCGAGCTCGTCGGCTAGCCCGCTTGGGCCGAAGGCCAGCCACCGCAACCGCGCGCGCCGGAGCGCGGCCGCGGGATCGGGTGCCCGTCGGGCGGCCAGCAATAGCGCTTGCGTGTGGTCATGGAACCGGATGGCTTGCTCGAACGCGCCGCCGCTGGCAAGATGGTCCGAAATCTGGCCGTGGACGTTAGGGTCCACCGGGTCGGCCAGCAGCAGGTTGGCCAGCAGTTCCATCCGGCCGACGGCATCCCCGCCCGCCTGGCTGAAGTAGGCCAGCGCGAGGGCGGCGGCGTCCTTGTTGGTCGAGTCGAGCTCGGTCGCGGTGGCCAGCAGGTCGACGAACCGTGGCTCGTTGCCCGTCTCGCGCGCCAGCAGGGCGGCGTCCAAAGCCAGGCGGCTGCGCACGGCCGGGGAGATGCTTTGCGCGCCCAGCAAACGCTGGTAGGCGGCCAATCGTTCCTCCACGGTCTGGATGTTCTCGATGCCCGTGGCGATGACGCGCAGCAGGGCCACCTCGTCGGCCGGGTCGATCTTGAGCAACTCGCGTGTGAGTTCCAAGGCCCGGGCGTCCTGGCCGGACGACCAGGCCGCCTCGATCTGACGGCGGAGCAGGATGGGATCATCGGGCCTGAAAGTCCGGGCCAAGTCCAACGCCAGCATGGCGATGCGGTAGTCGTCCGGGCTCGGCTCGCTTTGCATCCGCAGGTCGAGCATGGCGATGCGGGCCAACCCGAAGGCGGCATACTCATCGACCGGCTCGGGCTTGGGCTGGGCCCGCACGATGGGCACCACCAGCAGAGCCATGACAAGACCAAGTGCCAGCCAGTACGAACGCATCAAGAACCACCTCCAAACCAACAGGCACCGAACCAACAGGCACAAGACCGACGCTCTAGAACCACAGGGTCCAGGCCGTCGCCACGCCCCCGACGCAGAACAAGCCCACCAGCGCAACCTCGCACACCCAGCCGATCGTCCGGCCGGCCACTGGGAACACCCGGTCGGCCACCAGGAACATGAACACGAACACGCCCATGATGACGGCCGTCCAGCCGCCAAGGGTGGCCGGTACCGAGAACATCGGCCATCTGGCCCCGGCGCTGAATACCAACCAAAGCCCTGCTATCACTAACGCCCCCGCCCACAGCCCGGCTACGATGGCCAGCAAGGCCACGCTCAGGCGCTTTGGCGTGAGGACCTGGATGGACTGATCGGGCTCGGGCATGGGTACGCCCCCTGGAACGCCGGCGTGGGGGCGCGGGTTCGCCCCCGCACCGAACGCGAACGGTAGGGGCGTGGGGGAAGGTTGCTTCAGAAGTCTGTGCCGAGGATGCCGCCGGGCGTGTCGTGATAGCGCCGTGGCGAGCGCTCGTGAAGAGGGTTCTGGACCGGCTCGGTCGCGTCGGCGTCCTTGCGCTGATGAGCCGAAAGGTCGGCCAGTAGCAGCGGTCTGGCGGAATCGGGGCTGGGGTTCCTCAGATAACTCCGTTCGGCGTCATACAAGAGCACCTTCGACCCAGGGAAGGCCACCTGGTCCGGGCGGGTCGCGCGGATGCGGGTGCTGCCGGAGAAGGGCTGTTGCCAGAGGTCGGGGTCGGCCACGAAGGAGTTGGAATAGGAGTACGAACTGAGCCGGGAGCCGAAGCCGATCACCCGGCCTTGCATGATCTTGAGAAATGGTTCGGGATCGGTTCCCGGCGAAAGCCAGGTCCTGTAGTTCTCCGGCCAGGGCGCGAAGTCGTGAAAGAAGATGGGCCAGTAAGATTCCGTGGACCAGATCGAGAAGGAAGCGCCCCATGGCGTGCCGCCGCGATCGGGTGGCCAGCCCCAACCTCCCAGGCCCCAAGGGTAGGTTCCTTCGCTGTGGGTGAACATTTCAAACGTTTGGCCGATGGTGCGCAGATTGGAGAGTGACGCTCCGGCCTGGGCGGTGCTTCGGGCCTTGGAGATGGCGGCGACGCTGATGGCGATTACAATGCTGATGACAACGATGGTGACGAGCACTTCGACGAGGGTGAAAGCGAAGTTGTTGTGTTTCCTGCTACTCATGCATGAGTTATTCATAAGTATGGGAATGGGACCGTCTTCCCCGATACCGAGTAATCAACGTATAAGATTAGGTCGTAAGGCTGCCATTCCTGCATTCTTGAGTTCCAGAAAAGGCGCAGGGCGGCCATGGCGGGTTGATCGTGGCGACTGGAGCCCTCCGTGCGGCACTTGATGGGAATCAGCACCTCGACCGCTCGAATAAGTGGATCGTTCGAGGGCGGCTGAGGATAATCGGCACTCGCCAATCCCGCAGCGGCACGAATGACGAGCCCAGGTACGCCCGGGTTCAAGTTGGGTTCATCATTCACCCCTATCGAACGAACTGATATGCCCCCTGACGCGACAGGAATGTTCTGGTAGCCTCTTGCGGCCACCGTCCACCGTTCTCGCAACGTGTTATTAAAGAACGGATCGATGACGTCGAGATCTAGCGGCGTTGAGAACCGGCTGGCCTCGGCGGCCCATGCTTCGATATCGGCCTTCATCATCAGTCGTACTCGATCAGAGACGGCCTGACCAAGACGTTCGACGAGCAGGGAATCGCCAAGCACCGACTGTGATTCGCTCTCTACACGATTGCCGACCGCGCGAGCAACGACATCGATCCCCTGCCGCTGGGGGAGGAGATCGAAGTCGTGGTTACTCGCGGAAAACTCAACAGGCAACGGGGGTGAGTCTACTGGGCCTTGCGGTGTGGAGGGTGCCGGTTGACTTGGAACTCGTATCCACACAACCAACCCCACAATACATGCGGTAAGCACACTGAACGGAATGAACCACATCCAAGGCTTCTTCACGTTCAATCTCCTGCTGGCGCGTCACATCGAGCTGTGTAGCCCGTGCCACCCGAACCGAGACCGCACACCGGGGTGTATCCTTCAGGGCACGTCCAGACCAAGACGATGACCCCGCATCCCCAGACGCCCCCTCCCAATGGGGTACATTGTTTACAAATAGTACAGGAACTGTCTCGTATACCCATCTCCGAGCCCACGAGACGGACT
>CAYGTM010000193.1:0-5084 GCA_964352795.1 uncultured Phycisphaera sp. | reverse complement strand
ATCGAAAAGGGTGCGCTGCGCATCGAGGACATCGAGGTACGGGAGCTTGCCTTCGTCGTAGGCCCGACGCGTCGCGTCGTATGCGTCCTTCGCCGCGGGGAGTAGGACGGCATCAATCGCCTGGGCCTCGTGATACGCGGCGGTCAATCGGGCGTGTGCCCGAACAAGTCGGGTGGCCAAATCGCGTCGGGAAGCCCGCCCCTCGTCGATCGCTTGTGCTGCTCGGAGCCGGGCGGCCAGTATTCCTCCCTGATTGCGATCGAAGATCGCCAATGGCATGGACACGGCCACGACGAGACCGACATCTTCGCTCTCTTCGGCATACCGAATGCCAGCACCAGCCGTCACGTCGGAGACGGCTTGAGCCCGTTCGAGAGTGACCACCGATGATCGTCGCTCGGTCTCTGCGATCCAACGCTGAACTTCCGGATGGTGCTCAACGAGATCCGTCAGGGCATCGAGCAACGGCACAGGCATGAGGTCATCCAGCGATCCGATGGCCGTGTCAAAGCCGGGGTCGGTTGCATCCCACATCGCACTGAGTTCACGCCTCGCGGCCTCAAGTTCCCGGCTGAGTCGATCTGCGGCGATGCGGGTGGATTCGCTTTCGAGCCGGGCCTTGATCTCGTCGATGGGTGAAACATCTCCGGCCTGCACCCGCCCATCGATAACGCGCCGGTTCTCCTCTGCGAGTGCTTGCGCGCGAACGGCGAACTCAACACGCTGCTGGAGCTCCAGTACCCGCACGAAGCGGGACGCGGTGTCGGTGAGCACGGCCAGCCGCTGTGCTTCGTAGTCGAGAGCAGAAACAGTCCACTGCCCCTCGGCGACCCGCACGCGGCGGTCTCGCTTCCCGCCAAGCTCAAGAAGCTGGCTAAAGGCTATGGTGGTCTCGGCAGAATCAAAGCCACTCAAGCTTCCAGAGCCCGCGATGTCTTCGACCTCGATTCCGACGCTTGGATTGGGGGAGAGCCCGGCTTGCAGACGACGCGCTTCCGCAATCCTCGGCTCCCAGGCAAGCGATCGAAGTCGCGGGTTGCGTACGAGCGCAGCCGCGAGAGCCTGGCGAAGGGTCAACTGCTCACCGATGGTGACCACATCTGATCCTGGTCCGACTCGATCAGGATCCTTCGGTGCTTCGTAACGAGGCATATCGCGCAAGAGAGGCCTTGCGGCGGGGGGGTCGAAGTCGAATGGTGACGGCGCGCAACCGCCCAACAGAGTGACGACGCCCAGGCAGCAAAACAGCTTTGGTTCAGTAAATCTCATGTGTTCCACTCGGATAGAGACGTTGCCCGGCGCACACCGAGCCTCCGGGAAAGACGAACGCAGTACACGTACTGCGCAGAATCCCAGGTCGTCCTAAACGAGCAGAATTACGCTGCGAAGATGGCAAGCAGAGAATCCGACTCCCGATAGCACCGGAGGTCGGAGGGCGGAGGACGTTTTTGCCGATCTGTCAGTGAGGAACTCGAACCAAGGGAAGGGCAGATCATCAGGCCCACCGAGAGACCAGTATTCTACCGTGTCTTTCTCTAAGCGGTCAACGGCGACGATCAACTCGGATTCCACCTCGGTGGACTGGCATCCGCCGTCGGGGCAGGCAATGCGGTGACTCGATTCTTCGCTGTGCTCTGAGGGAACCGGGCACGGGTCCTCACCCGGCCCGTCGCAGCAGAATTGGTCGCCAAACTGGGTGGTTGCGGTCCCATCAGCACAAATGCAGAGAAACCGCGGGCCGAGGCCAGCTCCCACGGCCAACAAGAGGGTGAGCAGGATCGAGATGGCTTGGCGGTGTTTCATGGATGCGGGGATGCGGGTCAATCAGGCCAGCGACATCTTGACTATTACACCATGTCGTGTAATAGTCAAGCGCGGTTCATCGCTTTTCACAAATCCGAAAGGGTCTCACATGGAGTCTTGCCGCCCAAAACTGCCTCTGGCCGCGCGCCCGCTCATTGGGGCTCTCGAAGCCGAGCGGGTCGGCATCCTCTTTAAGAGCTTGGCCCATCCAACCCGACTCCGTCTGCTTCACGCCCTAATCCGGGTGGACGAACTCAGCGTGGGAGATCTCGCGGATGAAAGCGGGATGTCGGTTCAGGCGGTGTCGAACCAGTTGCAACGACTTGCTGAGATCGGCGTAGTTGGCAAGCGTCGCAATGGGCTTCAGGCAATCTACTGTGTGATCGATCCATGCGTTCCCGTGCTGCTGGAACGCGCTTGGTGCCATGTGGATGAGTACGTCGAAGCAGGTTTTACATCCGCCGATCAACGGGACATCCGATGAGCACTTCCGTCTTAAGAGCTTCTCCGACCCCAGGCTTCCGGATGACAAGGGGGCTGGACTTGACAAAAGAGACCCCCAAGTAAAATGCGAACAGCGTGGGGGTATGGGCTCTCGAATGGCTCATGAAACTGCCGATTACTCCCGGGTAGTTGTGCAACCAAGTCAAGAGAAAATCGCGTCGCGACCAAAGTCCAGCCAGCACTATTTTAGAAGGAACCCGCGAGACATCGCGGGTTCCTTTGTCGTTCCTGATTGACGGATGACGTTCAGAACGTCTTGCGAATCCTCGCCGCGGGGATGCCGAGCTGGTCGCGGTACTTGGCAACCGTGCGGCGGGCGATCTCGACGCCGCGCTTCTTGAGCTCGCGGACGATGGCCTCGTCGCTCAGCGGCTTGGCCTTGTTCTCGTGGTCCACCACGTCCTGCATGGCCGCCTTGATCGCCGCCCAACTCACGTCGTCGCCCGCGTCGTTCTGCGTGCCGCCGGTGAAGAACCGCCGCAGCGGCACGATGCCCCGCGGCGTTTGCAGATACTTGTCCGATACCGCGCGCGAGACCGTGGCCACATGGATGCCCAGTTGCTCGGCCACCTGGGTCATGGGCAGGGGTTTCAGGCTCTCGGGCCCGTAGTCGAAGAAGTCGCGCTGGGCGTCGAGCACGGCGTGGATGACGCGCAGCAGCGTGTCACGCCGCTGGCCGATGGCGTCGACGAGCCACTGGGCGTTGCTCAGGTTCTTGCGAACGAAGTCGCGGCCCTGCTTGTCGAGCTCGCGCGTGCGCACCATCTCGGAGTAGTCGCGGTTGATGCGCAGGTTCATCAGGCTTCGGTCGTTCAGGTACGCGACGTAGCGGTCGTTGTCTTCTTCGTACTCCACGATGGCGTCGGGGATGATCGGCTCGCTGCGATCGGGCGCCAGCCGCTTGCCCGGCGCCAGGCTCAGCCGGCGGAGCAGTTGCACGCCGATCTTGATCTCCTCCATCGTCAGCGTGGTGTGCTCGGCGATCTTCGGCAGCCGATTGTTCATCAGGTCGTCGAGGTGGTCGGCCACCAGCCACCGGGCGGCCTCGATGGCGTCGTCGGTCGCGTCGTCCTCGTTGAAGTCCGGGTCGATCTGCACCGCGTCGAGTTGGAGCAAGAGGCACTCCCGCGCGTCGCGCGCCCCAACACCCGTGGGTTCGAGCGCGAGCTGGGCCTCCTCGAGCACCCAGGGGAGTTGCTCGAGCAGTTTGTCACGCCCGCCGACCGACTCGGCCAGCGGCTCGGGTGCTTGCCGGGCGATATCTTCGAGCGACGTGCGGAGGTAGCCGTCCTCGTCAATGAACGAGATGAGGTAGCCGCCCACCAGGCGCAACTCATCGTCCATCTCGGTCAGGGCCCACTGGTCGCGCAGTTGCTCGCTCACCGAGGCCTGCCGCGCGGGGGCGGCCGCCATCGCGTCCAACTTGCCGTCGCGCTCGCCAGAGTTGATCCGGCCGGGCGAGCCCGGTTCCAGGTTCGCCCGGCTCGGGCCATCGAAGGAGTTGTCCGCGGCGTCGGGCTGATCGTTCTGGTAGCTGTCCAGGCGGGCAAAGTCGTCCTGGGCGTTGCCCTTGTCGGTGATGGTCAGTTCGCGGTCGGGCCGATCGGTCTCGTCCTTCTTGGCCGCTTTGTCGGCTACATGCTCGACAATCTCGAGGGCCATGTTGCCCTCGAGCTCTTCCTCGATGCGCTGTTCGAGGTCGGCCAGAGGCATCTGGAGGATCTCCATCGATTGGATGACCCTGGGCGACAGCTTCATCTGCTGCCCGAGACGCATGTGCTGGCTGGTGTCGAATCTCACGAGGCCAGTCTAGCGCGGATACCCCGTGCCAGAGAACGCCTTACGGCTTGCGAGCGGCGATGTCGAGGCTGGTCACATACTCGCTCATCTTCGAGCCCTTTGGCAGTGCCGCGATGATCTTCTGGTAAAGCGGGTCCTGCCAGGCGGTCATGGCTTCCACATACTGGGGCTTGCTCGTGAGTTCGATGTCGACGAAGCCTGCGGCTCGCATGTCGGCCCGGATCGCCTCGACCAGTTCCGCCCCCGCGACGCATCCGACCAGGGCCTCGACATCGGCCACCACCGACGCGGGCAGGGGCTTGAGCAGGGCCAAGTCGCTGATCGCCACCCGGCCTCCCGGCTTGAGCACGCGCGCGGCCTCGCGCCAGACCCGGGCCTTGTCAGGAGAGAGGTTGATCACGCAGTTGCTCAGCACCACGTCGATGCTGGCGTCGGCCACGGGCAGGTGCTCGATCTCGCCCAGGCGGAACTCCACGTTGTCGAGGGAGCTCTGCGTGCGGTAACTCTCGATGTTTCTCCGAGCCTTGGACAGCATGTCGGGCGTCATGTCGACGCCGATCACCCTGCCGGTCGAACCGACGCGTGGGCCGGCCAGGAAGCAGTCCATCCCGCCACCACTGCCAAGGTCGAGCACCACCTCACCAGGCTTGAGCGCGGCGATGGCGGTTGGGTTGCCACACGACAGGCCCATGTTCGCGCCCTCGGGCAAGGCGGAGAGGTCATGCTGGGCATAGCCAACGGCGCTGGCCACCTGGTTGGCGGTGAGTGTCGTGGGTCCGCAGCAGCCGCCCCCGCCGCAGCACGCGCCGCCCGAACTCGGGTTGGCCTGAACGCCCGACCACTGGCCGTCCTTGGCGATCTTCGTGTATCCCTCGAGAACGGAATCGCGCGGGGCGTTGGGATTGGTCTTGGTCACGGGGAGCCTCCTTCGGATAATGATGTTGTTGTGGTGGTCGGGTACAGACGCCGGCCCAGCC
>CAYGTM010000192.1:0-5091 GCA_964352795.1 uncultured Phycisphaera sp. | reverse complement strand
GCGCCAGGGTGGCGAACTCCCCCAGGCCACCGGCCTGCCGCCCCGCCTCAGAGGCGCATGGGACCCCTGGTCCGACGACCGCGTGGTCGACTCGGCCGCCAACGAGGCCGTCATCGAGAACGACATCGCCTGGCGCATCCACACCATGGTCGACTTCATGCTGCCCGAGCCCTTCGTGCTCCTCAGCACCGCCGGCCAACCACAACAACGCCGCAACATCGAGGCCGCCCTCGACGCCGTGTGGGAAGCCTCGGGCGGGCTCGCCCTCCTCCACGACGCACTCCTGCTCGGGCACGTCTACGGCCACGTCGACCTGCTCCTCCGCTGTGACATCGACCGCCTCACCGCCCTCGCGCCAGACCTCGACGCGCTGCTCGAACTGCCGGCCGAAGTGCTCGCCGAGGCCATCCGCGTCGAGGCCATCGACCCCACCCGAGGCGTTCCCATCGTCGACGCCGGCGACTACCGACGCCTCGAGGCCTACGCCATCGACTTCACCCGCCGAACCTCCCAAACCGACGAGCACGACCGCCACGGCCGAACCCTGGCCACCGAGCGCGTCACCGAGATCCTCAGCGGTGCCTGGCGGCAGGTCTACATCAACGGCGAACTGGTCGCCGAAGGCCCGAACCGTTCCTCGCCCGGCCGCGTGCCCGTCGTGCATATCCAGAACATCCCCCAGCCGCTCTGCTACGCCGGCATCAGCGAGGTCGAGCCGCTCGTCCCCCTGCAAGACCAACTCAACACGCGGCTGAGCGACCGCGCCGCCCGCGTCACCATGCAGTCCTTCAAGATGTACCTGGCCAAGGGCATCGAGGGCTTCGACCAGGTGCGCGTCGGACCCGGACGCATCCTCTCCACCGATAACCCCGACGCCGAAGTCACGGCCTTCGGCGGCGACGCCGACTCGCCAAGCGAGACCGTCCACATCGAAGAAATCCGCGAGGCCATGGACAAGGCCTCGGGCGTCCCGCCCATCGCCGCGGGTGTCGTGCGCGCCAAGATCGGAAACCTCTCCAGCGGCAACGCCCTGCGCGTCACCATGCTGGGGCTGCTTAGCAAGACACGCCGTAAGCGCGTCGGCTACGGCGCGGGCGTCATGCGCGTCAGCGCCCTCATCCTCGAAGCCCTCGACCGCGCGGGCACGCTCGCCACCGAGCCCCAGGAACGCAAGGTCACCGTCCACTGGCCCGAGGCCATCGACCTCGACCAGGACGAGCGGCTCGTGAGCGCCCAGCGCAAGACCGACCTGGGCATCAACCCCGAGCGCGTGCTGGCCGAGCTGGGCTACGCCACCAACACACAGGAGCAGACCAATGCCTGAGAACACCCCCAATGAACAGAAACCGGCCGACAACGACCTGCGCGAAGCCCTGGCCGAACGCACGCAGATGGCCCACGACCTGGCCGACCAACTCCGCGCCCGCGACGCGCAACTGACCGACCTGCGCGAGCGCGCCGGCAGGCTCGAACGCCGCGGCACGATCGAACGGGGTTTGGCCCAGGCCGGCGCGATCGACACCGAATCGCTCGCGTTGCTGGTCGAAAGCCGCCTCGAAGGCGATCCGGACGCCACGCCCCAGCGCGTCATCGCCCAGCTCCAACGCGAGCGGCCCGCGCTGTTCCGAACGAGTTCGGCCCGCGCGTCGGCCATGAGCCCCAGCCATCCCTCCCAGGGCGCGCCGGGTCGCGCGGTGGTCGATCGTGCCCACGACGACGCACGCACAACCGGCGATCGGCGCGCCCTCATGAAGTACCTCCGCCTGCGCCGCGGCACGTAAACACATGCCCCCACTTCTCGACACGACACGCACTCATACGCATCAAAGGAGATTCGCATGGCATTCACTGGTAAGGCAACCTTCTCGGCGGGCACTGGCCTGCCCGAACTGGTCGAAGACGTTTCGGACATCATCGGCATCGTCAGCCCCTTCGAGACCCCCCTGCTCGACCACCTGGGCGACGCCCGCCGCCCGGCCACCAGCACCGTCCACGAGTGGATCGAGGACGAACTGCTGCCCAACACGGCCACGGTGGCCGCCCAGGCCTTTTCGCCCACGCCACTCACCGACACCACCATCACCGTCGACGATGGCTCGCGCTTCCGCGTGGGCGATCTCGTCCGCCCCGGCGACGGGCCCGAGGTGATGCTTGTCACCAGCATCTCGGGCGACACCATCACGGTTGTGCGCGGATACGGCACAACCCCCGCCGTCGCGCTGGCCGAGGACATGGTGCTCACCATCCTGGGTAACGCCGCCCTCGAGGGTGCCGAAGCGCCCGCGGCTCGCTTCACCAACCGCGTGCGCAAGGCCAACTACACCCAGATCTTCACCGCCGCGGTGGAAGTCTCGGGCTCGATGCAAGCCGTCCGCGCGCACGGCATCGCCGACGAGCTGGACTACCAGAAGCAAGAGCGCATGCGCGAGCTCTTGCGCGACCTGGAAAACTGCGTCATCAACGGCGTCGCGCCCGGCGCCACCCAGCAGGGCTCGGGCACCGTTCGTCGGTCGATGAACGGGCTCATCCATGGCATCACCACCAACCAGTTCGAGCCGGGCGTCGGCGCCATCCCCGGCGGTTCCGGCGCGGGCTCTGACGGGCTCACCGAGGAGGTGCTCAACGCCGCCCTGCGTGAGGTGTGGGAGCAATCGTCGGGCCCGATCGACACGATCGTGTGCGGCGGGTTGCAGAAGCGGCGCATCAACGCCTTCCTCTCGTCGTCGCGGCGCTACGGCCCGAGCGATGACCGCTACAGCGACCTTGTAAGCGTGTACGAGAGCGACTTCGGCGTGTGCCGCGTCGTGGTCTCGCGCTGGATGCCCGCCGATGGGCTGCTGCTGCTTGATTCCAGCCGCATCGAGGTGATGCCGCTGGAGGGTCGCAGCTTCCAGTTCAAGCCGCTGGCGTCGGTTGGCGATGCGGCGATGGGTCAGGTCATCGGCGAGTACACGCTCGAGATGCGCAACGAGAACGCGCACGGCCTGCTCAGCGGGCTTGCCACCAGTTGATTCGCCATCACGAAGGGCACGGCGGTTTCGCGTGGGGGCGGCCGCCGGCTCGCGGGTCGGAGACATCCGGCTCGCGGGTTTGACGAACGAACGAAGGAGCGCGCGATAGCGCGCAAGGAGCACGCGATGTTTGCACAAGACAGGGACATGCTGGCCATCGAGCCGCACGCCTTCACCGACGCGCTCTGGGCCGGCCGACGCCTGGCCTCGGGCACCGCCGGCGTCACTGGCACCACGCTTACCACCACCAGCGCCACGACCGATTTCATCGAGGCCCAGGCCGAAGCCGGGCAGGTGGTGGTGTTCAACGGCGTGCCGTTGGAAGTGATCGAGGTGACCTCGGCCACGGTGGTCGAGGTGTCAAGGGTGCGCGCGTTGCTGGACGATGACCCGTTGCCGCCCGCGGGCCTCGGCAGCGCATCGTTCACGCTCGTGTCGTTCGCGCCGCAACTGGCCATCGTGCATCGGCAACTCATGGGCATGCTGGGCCTCGACCGCCTCGATGGCCCGGGGCCCGAGGTGGTGGTGAACGGCGAACCGCTCGCGCACGCCGAGGCGCTGGGCGCGCTGCACCTGGTGTACGCGGCGGCCTCGGCATTGAGCGGGCCCAGCTCGGCCCTGGGCGCGCGGGCGGCGATGTATGCCGACATGTTCTCTCGCGCCCGGCAGTCGCTGGCCGTGGGCCTTGATCTGGACGGCGACGGCGTGGTGGACGCAACGCGGCGTCCGGCACTCGTGCATCTGGTGCGCGGTTGAAGGGAGGCTCGTGATGCTGGTGTTGAATCCGCAATCGGTGACATTGCTTGGCACGGCGGTGGAGCGCGTGCGTCGCGTGGCGGTGCATCGCACCCCCGAGCGCGCGGTGTTGGAGTGGGGCGGCCTAGGCCCGTACCCGATCTTTGCCGACGTGCCCGAGCAGCGCGTCGAGATCGAGTTGGTGGCCGACCTGGAACGCGGCTCGCTCGACGGGCCGTCACCCGGGGACGCCGGGGAACTTGTGTTGTTTACCTCGCCCACGTCGGGCAGCGGCGGGCGGCGGCGCGTGGAGGCCAGCGTGGTGGTGACGGCCTTGCATGACGAGGTGGAACCGGGCGGCAAGGCGCAGCGCCGCGTGCGGATGGCGGCGCTGTCGGCCACGGGCGTGGCCGACCCGATCGTGGTGACGGATGCCGAAGATGGCTCGCGCTAGCGCAACAAGGGAGAATGATCATGCCGAGCATGTACAACGGATCGCCATTGTTTGCCAGCGGGCCTCATCGGTTCGAGATGCAGCGGCGTGGGCAGACGGAAATCTTGCCGGGCAAGCCGGCGACGATCCAGACGCAGCCGAACCCGAAGTGGGTGCAGATCGGTCTGGTGCAGTTGTCGGTGACGGTGCGCGGGAGGCTCGTGGCGGCGAGCGAAGATGATTTGTGGACGTTGCGCGACACGATCACCGGGGCGTTGACGGCGACATCGAGCGGCGGCACGCTCGAGGACGGCAGCGGGCAGAGCTGGACCGATATGTGGCTGGTGGGGTATACGGAGAAGGGGCCGGTGGATGCCGGGCGTGCGTGGTCAATCGGGTATGAAGCCGTGTTCCGCAAAGTGGGGCAGTGATGGCGCAGGGCGACGTGGTGGGGATGCTGGCGCAGTTCGGCATGGCCGGGCTTATTGCGTGGATGTGGCTGACCGAACGGCGGGCGGGGCTGGCGCGAGAGAAACAGATCGAGGACGCGCACCAGCGGCTGAGTCGCGAGCGCGAGGCGATGGGCGTGGTGCTCGGGGTGGTGGAGGCGAACACGCGGGCGATGGTGTCGCTGGAGCTCGGGCAGCGCGAGCTGGCGGGGCTGTTGCGGGAGTTCGCGCGCGAGGGGGCGGCCGAAGTTGAACGGCGTGCGAGCTGAGCGCGCAAAAAAAGAGGCCCCCGGCGGACTCCGGGGGACCCCTGTGGTCACTCAGAAGGTATTACTTGTGATCTGGAAACGGGATTTGGAACGCGAGCTGGATTACTCGCAGCCGGCGTCGAACTCGTTGGAGAAGACGAGGAAGTCGAAGATGGTCAGGACGCCGTCACCGTCGAAGTCGGCGGTGAGGTCGC
>CAYGTM010000191.1:0-5095 GCA_964352795.1 uncultured Phycisphaera sp. | reverse complement strand
CGGTGACTCGCCAATCACCCGAGGCCCATCTTCCCACCCTTCGCACAGCGCCGGCTGGAAGTACAGCGGCCGCATCGCCGTCGCCCCCGAGCATTCGACGGAATGCATGAACCCCGCCGGCACGCACACCGCCCGCCGGCTGGGCACCACCCATACCCCCGAGCCCGCGTGGACCGTCAGCACCCCCGCCGAGGCGTAGATCAACTGCGGCCACGCATGGTCGTGCTCATCGATGCGAAAGCTCGCCGGCAGGTTGAGGGCCAGGCAGCGCAGGACGAACCGATCGGCTAGGATATGGCTGCTTTGAGACATTTATTGGCATTATATCGCCATTGAGCCATCAATATTCGGCGGTATGCTATTGGCATCGATTCGTGCAGGAGCCCGACCATGCCCGCCGGACCCAACCAACTTGCCCACTTCGCCATCCACGCCGACGACGTGGAGCGGGCACGCGGGTTCTACGAGGCCGTCTTCGGCTGGACCTTCGAGGCCTGGGGCCCGCCCGAGTTCTACCTGATCCACACCGGCCCGGGCGGGCCGCACGGCGCGCTCCAGAAGCGCCGTACGCCCGTGAGCGGCGACGGGATGATCGGGTACGAATGCACCATCTCGGTCGCCGACGTGCGGGCGTCGGTGGCGGCCATCGAAGACGCTGGCGGCACGATCACCTCGCCGCCCTTTGAGATTCCCACCGTGGGCACGCTGGCCATGTTCAAGGACACCGAGGGAAACGTCGCGGGCGTCATGCAGTACGCGACCGGCGTCGCCGCCACACAGGAGTAATCGCAATGGGAAGCAGAAAGAAGCTCGCCGGATCATGTGCGCTGGTCATCGGCGTCACCTCGCTTGTCGTCGTTGCCGACGGGGTTCGCTCGTTCATGTCGGAACCGAATCCTCCGACGTTCGATGCCGCGAAGGTCAAAGCGGAACTTGAAGGCTTCACGCCGCGGTACATCAAGGTTCTGGAAGGTGACGACAACCAGGCGATCCTCAATCTGTACGTGACCGACGACCGCTTCACCTGGTTCACCGACGGCAAGGCGCTCTACACCTCGCCGCAAGACGTGGTGGACAGCCTCAAGGGTCTGGACCAAGCCGGCTTCGAGGTTCGCACGATCGTGACGAACGCCAGCATCGTGCCGCTGACCAGTGACATCGCTGCCCTCAGCGCCGAGTTCGGCACGCGCGCCACGACGCAAGGCCAAGAGGCCTTCGCGTACGCGGGCGTGATGACGATGGTGGTCGAACGGCAGGCCGATGGCATGTGGAAGGTCGTTCGGGGGCACTCGTCGACCCCCGCCGGCCCGCCGCGATAGGCCCTACCTGAACGTCAGGATGCTCGGCGCCGTCAGCACCACAGGCTCGTCGCGCAGCAGGCTGAACGAGTTGAGTGAGTGGACGATCTGGCTCCACGTCCGCTCGCCCACCGCCGCCCGCACGGCCCGGACCATCGGCAGCTTCGAGGCCTCGCCCATGCCCGCACCCGTGGCGCTCGCGCCCATGAAGCCGCCCATGGCCTCTTCGATGATCTCGGTCAGGGCCTTGGGCCCCGGGTAGTGGCGCACGTCGTAGCTCGCCAGGCCAATCTGAGAAGCCAGATCGGTCACGGCGTCGTCGAGCGTGCCCACCTTGTCGGCCATCTTCAGGCCCACGGCGTCCTTACCCAGGAACAGCCGCCCCTCGGCGGTCTTGGACAGGTCGATGCCCGGGCGCCCCTGCGAAACGCGGCCGGTGAACTGTTCGTAGGTGTCGGCCATCTTGTCGCGCACGATGGCGACCTGCTGGTCGTTCCAGGGCTCGGCCGAGGCAAACATATCGGCACGCGGGCCGCGGGCCCGGCCGACCACGTTGACCTTGAGCGTGTCGTACAGCTCGGTCATGCTGATCTTGCCGCCCACCACGCCGATGGAACCCAGGATGCTCGACTCGTTGGCGTAGATCTTGTCGCCGCCCACGGCGATGTAGTACCCGCCCGAGGCGGCCATGTTGCCCACGCTCACCCACACGGGCTTGCTCTCGCGCAGCTCACGCACGCCCTGCCAGATGATCTCGCTGGCCGTGGCCGACCCGCCCGGCGAATCGATGCGCAGCACGACGGCCTGCACCAGATCGTTGTCGGCCAGTTGCTTGAGCTCGTTGCGCACGCTGCGGCTGCCGATGGATTGCCCGCCGAACAGCCCGCCCGTGCCCGAGTCACCGGTCATGATGGTGCCCGACAGGTGCAGCACGGCGATGGTCGGGCCGGTGAGCTTGACCTTGGGTTCCTCGGAGAGTTTCTGGATCATGGCCAACGGATTGGCCGTGTTGAAGCTATTGCCCTGCTCGCCCGCCGTCAGCGTGATCCACCGCGGGTTCGAGTCCTTGCCCGAGAGCGCGTCGCCCAGGTCGGGAAGGTCGATGGCCTGATCGACAATGCCGGTTTCCACGGCGTCCTCGGCGTTGGCCATCCACAGCGTTTGCATGGCCTTCTCGACGCCAGCCTTGTCGGTGCCGCGGCCTTGGGCCAGCGTGCCGATCATGTGTCCATACAGGCTGTCGAGCAGGCCGTTGATGTTCTGGTTCCACGCCTCGCTGGGCTGGGTGCGTGTCATCTGCTCGTTGGCGCCCTTGTATTGCCCGACCTGGATGAGTTGGGCCTTGAGGCCCACCCAGTTCAGCGTGTCGGCCAGGAACATCTCTTCCATGTACAGGCCCGGCAGCGACACGTCGCCCGCCTTCTGGATCATCGCCTTATCCGCGTAGCTGGCCAGCATCAGGTCGGTCGGGCCCATCTGCTCGGCGAACACCGTGACGGGGATGTCCACGGTCTTGATGGCCTTGCCCAACTCGTCGACGATGGCCCAACTCAGGGCGGCGTCCTTGAGGCGCAGCACGAGGTGGTTGAGTTGGTGGTCGGCCTGCGCGTTCTCGATGGCGCTCACCAGTTCGCTCAGCGTGGGTTCTTCGGTGCCGAAAAGCCAGGCCAGCGGGTTCGGCGCGTCGGCCGGGGTGCCGGTGATCTCGAGCAAGCCGATGCGATCGCGCGCCTGGGCCAGGGCGTGGGTCGCGCCGGCGGAAAGGACCATCAGGCCGGCGGTCATGAACGTGAGCGTGCGGGTCGAGCGCATGGGAACCTCCTTGGTGAATCGCTGACGAATGCTAGGGGGAAGGCATCGGGCACTGGGCATCAGGCATCAGGGAAGACGAAGACTGGCATGGACATCTTTTCTTTCCCCCCGATGCCTGATGCCTGATGCCTAGTGCCTTCTTCCCATCACGCATACCCCAACGCATCGAGATCGCCCTCTTCGAGCCCGAAGTGATGCCCGATCTCGTGCAACAGGGTTATGCGGATTTGCTCGGCAAGCGTTTCGTCATCGGCGTTCCACCCTCCCGACGTCAGGGCGATCCCTCGCCGGAACAGGTGAATCTCGTCGGGCAGCACCGCGTCGAGTTCGATAGGCCGCTCGGTCAACATGAAGCCGGTGTGCAAGCCGCAGAGTTCTTCGGTGGCCGCCTCGATATCGCCCGGCTCGACGCCCAGATCCTTGAGGATGGTCGGGTCGGGCTCGTCCATCACGTGCAAGGGCACCTCGTCCAGCACGGCCCGGACCCGATCGGGCAACTGATCGAGTTCCCGTTCGAGCAGGGCGTCGAAGCGTTCTCGGAACTTGGCGGGAATCGATTCCCCCGTCTCGCTCCCCTCGCTCCCATGGCTCATGGAGCGGCTTCCGCGTGCTGTTCGGCTCGGGCGACCTCGACCATCGAGACCAGGCTGGTCAGCCGGCGGCCCGACCTCAGCAGAGCCCGGGCGATGCGCGCGCAATCGATGAACGCGCCGGCCATGCCCATCGTCAGCAAGGCCGAGGCGATCACCACCAGCGACACCCCCGCGATGCTCAGCACCTGGCTCGGCAGCCCATCGGCATGGACCGACGCCAGACGGGCCACATCGCCCAGCACGCCAAGCGCGCTGGTGACCGCCACGGCGTACATCGTCTGCCGATCGACCCGCCCCGTGCGCAAGATGGCCGACCGGGCCGCCAGCGTGCGCGCGTTCGTGCGCAGCAGCAGCACGATGGCGGCGATCAGCGAGAGTTCCACCGCGCGCACGAACACACGCTCGGCGTCGGGCATCCGGCCGAAGTACGGGCTGGCCATCGAGGCGTCGAGGTGGCCGTGCAACACCCAGAACGCCGTGGCCAATGGCAGGTAGAGCGCCACGCCCATCAACGCCAGCCGAGAGCCCATCGCCGGCATGTGCCTGGCGGGCCTGACCAGCGAGAGCGCGCCCACGCCCGAGATCACGATGCCCAGAGCGCCGACGGCTGCCAGCGCCCGGGCACCGCCCTCGCCGATAAGGTGCGGGTCGTTGCGCAATGCCGGGAGTTCAACGGCGCGCAACCCCCACGCGCACGCGGCGGCCAACAGCCCGCCGACCGACCATGTGAGCAAGCCAAAGGCGATCAGCCGGGGCTTGCGGATGGGCTCGAACTCGTGCGCGCGCGGGTCGACCACGGCCAGGATGCTCGTGGCGATGCGCAGGCCGCACTCGGGGCAGCGGTCCAGCACGCTCAGCCCGCGCAGGTCGTACCCGCACGCCGCGCACGTCAGCCGCTGGGTGAGCGTGGCGGCGATCACCGGCTCGTCGGTCGAGGGCGGTCGCGCCTGCGTCAAGGCTTGCGGCTCCGGTTCAGACGCATCCCGGTGCGTACGAAGGCGGCGAACCCGCCAACGACGCCCACGCCCATGAAGATGATCAGGAACAACGGGCTCGTCTTGGCGAAGTAGTCGATGCCAAAGCCGATGAGCACGCAGGTGATGGCCGTGGCGGCGAAGTCGATGCCGGCCGACCATCCGCCCATGCGTTGGCGCCAGGCGGCGAGTTCACGGGTTCGATCCTGCTCTGACACAGCAGAGTTTTAGGCCATCGAGGCGAGGGCCATGTCCTGGGCCTTGTCGGCCGCGGCTTTGATGCGGGCTCCCTCTGGCCCGCCGCCCTGGGCCTGGTTGGGTTTGCCGCCGCCCTTGCCGCCCACGATCCGGGCCACCTCGCGCCCCCAGTCGCCCGCCTTGAGCCCCCGCGTGACGGCGGTCTGGGGAACGTCGGCGA
>CAYGTM010000190.1:0-5115 GCA_964352795.1 uncultured Phycisphaera sp. | reverse complement strand
GCGTGGGGCTCACCGACCGACTCTCGCGCCCTGCAATCTCGAGGGCCGCCCGCTGGGCCTGGGCCATTGCCTCGGCCACCACCGGGCTGGCGTGCTCCAGGTAGGCCTTGTCACGCCCGGCATTGCCCAGCGCGTCGCGCCAGGGGGCGTCCATCAGCAGGCCGCCAAGGGCCCGCGCCACCGCCTCGGCTTCGGCGGGCATCCGCAGGCCCGACACCCCATGCACCACCTCCAACGCGCACAGGGGGTCCACCGCCAGCACCAGGGGCGTACCAACCGCCAACGCCTCGAAGATCGCCGGCGGGTTGGTCTCGCTCGTGGCTGTATACACCATCAGGGCACATTGCTTGAGCGCACGCTCGGCCTCCTGGGCCGTGGGGCTGGCGATGATCTCCAACGGCACGCCCAGCCGCTCGGCCTGCTCTTGCAGCGCCGGGGCCTCGGGCCCGTCCATCAAGATGCGCAACCGGGCCTTGGGGCAATCGGTTTTTCGCAAGTACGCCACGGCATCGATCGCCAGATTGAGCCTGGCCCGCTTGGTCGCCGGCCCGAACGCCAGGATCAGATCGCGCTCGCGCTGCTCGGCGTGGACGCAGCACGAATCGCCCAGCACCGGCATCGGCACCACCCGCACCCGCTCGGCGGGCAGATTGAAACGCCACACCAGGTCGTCGGCCACCGGCCCGCAGCCCGCCAGCACGACGTGGGCCGACGTACACGCCAGTTGCTCGCGGTACGCCGCCTCGAGGGCCGCCCGCGACGTGGGCCCGAACTCGCAGATCGACTGGCGGCTCCACAGGTCGGCACCCTCGGCCAGCAACGCGGTCTTGATGCCCGCCTTCTCGAGGGCGGAGGTCACCGCCAAAGCCGTGGGTGCCGCCATGAGCCCCACCGCCTGCACCACCGCCGTCGTGCTGCCGTTCAAGAGGTCCGCCACCTTGCCTGCGGCCCGGTCCTGGTGCTCATGAGCCTGGGTGCAATGGTCGGCACACACGCACAGGGCCCCGAGGCTCTGAGCGAGTTCGACGGCCTTCTGGGCCTCATCTCCCCGATCATGGGAAACCAGCACCATCCGCCCGTGCCGCCGGCCCATGGCCTGCCACAAGGAGCGGTGGCGGTCCAGCGTGCCGTTGCGGTCGAGCTGCACCAGCGGCGAGCCCTCGTCGAGCACCAGCACAAGAGCGTCCGAGATCTGATCCATCGTGCCACTCCCCAGATCTATCAATCTCTGCCGGGCGGGCTCAACGCCCCAACGACCCAACAACCACCTTCGGCCCGATCTACCCGGACCTTCACTTGACTCACCCCAGGGCCGGTGCCGATAAGCATTCCGTGAGCCCATCTGCCCCACATCCGGCGATCCTGAACCACGCCGACCTGCTGGCCTGGCGCCACAGCATGCGTGAGCGTGGCCGGCGGCTGGTCCAGTGCCACGGTTGCTTCGACATCGTGCACCCGGGCCATGTTCGGCACCTGCGCTGGGCCCGGGCCCAGGGCGACGCTTTGCTGGTCACCATTACCGCCGACAAGGGCATCGCCAAGGGCGTGGGCCGCCCGCTCATCCCCCACGATCTGCGAGCCGAGAACCTGGCCTGCCTCGACATGGTGGACGCCGTGTATGTGGTGCACGAGCCGACCGCCGAGGGCGTGCTGCGGGCCGTCGAGCCAGATGTGTATGTCAAGGGGCGCGAGTACGAATCGAACAACGACCCCCGCTTCGCCGCCGAGCGGGCCGCCGTCGAGAACGCCTGCGGCCGCCTGGTGTTCTCCTCGGGCGATATCGTGTTCAGCTCGTCGGCCCTCATCGCCGCCCTCGAGAGCGGACGCGACACGGGCGTGGACGCCGCCACCGGCGCGCTGGCCCAGCTGCTGCGTCAACCGGGCCTGACCGCCGACGATCTCATGGCCACACTCGACGCCGCTCAGGGCCGCCGCGTGCTGGTCGTCGGCGAGGCCATCGAAGAGGTCTACCGCGTGTGCCAGCAGCCGCAGATGGGCGTGCGCGAGCCGGTGATGAGCCTGCGGCCCGCAGGGGAGCGGCGCTTCGACGCCGGTGCTGCCGGCGTGGCCCTCCAGTTCGCCGCGATGGGCCTCGAACCCACGCTGCTCACCTGCCCACCGAGAGGCGAGGCCGGCGAACGCTTCGCCCAGCGCCTGCGTGCCGCGGGCGTCGAGCTCGCGCCCTTGCCATCGACACCTAGCCCGATGCTCGTCGAGCACTTCCTGGCGGGCGCGCGAAAGCTAATGACCGTCGACCATGCGCGACCCATCGCCACCGACACCGCCCTGCGCGCCGCCATCACCACCAGCGTGGTCGAACTGGCGCGCGATGTCGACGCGGTGTGCATCGCCGACCAGGGGCTTGGGATGCTCACGGGGCAGGTGGCCCGCGCGATGAGCGAGGCCCTGCGCGAGCGAACGTGCGTGCTGACCGCCGGTGCCCAAGCCCGCGGCGCGAGCCCGCTGGCCATCCGCCACGCCGACCTGCTATGCATGGCCGAGCACGACCTGCGCCGGGCGGTGGCCAACCCCGCCGGCAGCCTGACCGCCGCCGCCTGGTCGGCCATGGACGCCGCCCAGGCCCAGGCCGCCGTCGTGGGGCTCGGGCCCGAGGGCCTGCTGGCCTATGACCGGCTGCCCGAAGCGGTGGACACCGGCTCGGGCTGGCCCACGCGCGTGCGCGCGAAGCCGGTGCCCAGCCTCTCGCCGCTTGCGCTCGACCATGCCGGCACCGACGATGCCGTGCTCGCCGCCGCCACCCTCGCGCTCGTGGGCGCGCGGTCACTGGGCCGCAACACCACCGACGATGCCCATGTGGCCGTCATGGCCGCGATCTTCGGCGCGTGCGCCGAGGCCGCCGCCGCCTCGCGCCCGGGGTACGCCGCGGCCTCGCTCGAAGACCTCTCCAACGCCCTCGCCCGCCTGCACGGCGCGCACCTGGTCTATCGAGATTCGGACACTACCCTTACCAAGGCCGCCTCGTGACCCAAGTCTCGTACATCATCTGCACGCGCCACCGACCGGCCGAACTCGCCGCCACCGTGCGCGCCCTCGACGAGCTCCACCGCGACGCGCCAGAGCAGGCCGAAGTCGTCATCGCCGACAACGCCTCGGACGTGCCGGTGCGAGAATGCCTCCCGAAAACAAGCATCCCCGTGCGCGTCGTCACGCTGACATCCAATATCGGTGCCGCCGCGCGCAACCACGCCGCCGCCCACGCCCAGCACGATTGGCTGGTCATGCTCGACGACGACAGCGCGCCAAAAGACCTGGGCCACCTCCACGCCCTGGCCCACGCCCATCCCGACACGGCGGCCATCATGGCCGACATCACCCTGCCCGAAGGCTCACGCGAGCGCGGCGGGTTGCCCGAGGTGTTCGTCGGGTGCGGCGTGGCCATCCGAAAGCACGCATACATCGACGCGGGCGGCTACGACGAGAGCTTCTTGTACTACGCCGAAGAGCACGACCTGTGCGCCCGCCTCATCGCCGCAGGCTGGACCGTCGAGATGAGCCCGTGGTTCCGCGTGCTACACCGCAGGACCACCACAGGGCGGGACGCCAACGCCATGCTGCGGCTGGTCACGCGCAACACCGGGGTGGTCATCGAACGCTACAGCCCGACGGCCGAACGCGGCTTCGTGCGGCACGAGCACCTGCGCCGCTGCGCCCACATCGCCCGCGTCGAGAACGCCCACATGGGCCTGGCCCTGGGCCTGGCCGAGCTGCGCGTGCTGCGGCCCGGCATTCGACGTACGCCGCTGGGCCACCACCACTTCGAGCGCCTCACCGGCCTGTACCACGCGCGCGAGGCCATCGAGGTGGCCATCGAGCACGAACCATTCCAGACCGCCCACCTCACGCACGCGGGCAAGCACGCCTGGGCCGTCCGCCGCGCGCTGACCGAAGCCGGCGTCCACATCGTCGATGATGCGAGCGAAGCCGATCGCCAGGTCATCGCCACGCTCTCGCCCGGCCCCATGCTCGACGCGCTGGCAGCGTTGCACGCGAGCGGGCAAGGCGATCGCGCCCTCGCGCCGTGGACGCAAGCCCCGCGCCTGCTGGGCCTCGAAGCCGACGCCTTCCCGCTCATGCCCAGCCTGGTGACGCCAAACCTTGTCACGCCCAAAGTCAGCCGCCCCGCCGCCGCAGAACCCGCTCGAGCGAAGATTCGCGCGTAGGGATCAATCTTTCAGGCGTCGATCACCGCCCCGATCGCGCGCCACGGCCCGGCCTTGGCCAGCGTCTCGGCCCATTCCGCCTCGGGGTCACTCTCGGCCACGATGCCCGCGCCCACCGAATATCGAATCTCATCGCCCACCACCACCGCCGTCCGGATGCCCACGGCCAACTCGGCTTTCCCTTGCTCGTCGATCACGCCGATCGCTCCGCAATACGGCCCGCGCGGCGTGGGCTCCATCTCGTGGATCACCTGCATCGCGCGCACCTTCGGGGCCCCGGTAATCGACCCTGCCGGCAGCAGCGCCCGCAGCGCATCATCGAGCGTCAACCCATCGCGCAATCGCCCGCTCACCCGCGCGCTGGCCTGCCACACGCCTCCCTCGCGCGGGCCGTGATGCACGAGCATCCGTGCTTCGTCGACACGCACGCTGCCGATGGTGCTCACGCGGCCCACGTCGTTTCGCATCAGGTCCACGATCATCGCCAGTTCGGCCTTGTCCTTGGCCGCCTCACGCAACTCGACCAATCCCGAATCGGTGCCCACGCGCGTGCCCTTCATGGGCTCGGTCGTCAACATCCGCGTCGCGGCGTCATACCGCACGAGGAGCTCGGGGCTCAGGCTCAGGATCGCCCGCCGGCGACCGTCGGCCAGCGCCGGCAGCTCGAGATAAGACCCCAAGGCAGGAGAAGACGCCCGAGACAAGTCTTCAAACAAGGCGCGCGAGCACCCCTCGAACCGTCCAACCAGCGCGTGCGCCAGGTTTACTTGGTACATGTCCCCGGCGTGGATCAACTCCACCGCGCGCGCGACGGCGGCCATGTACCCCTCACGCCCCCACGCGCTGCGCATGACGCCGAGCCGGTACCGCTCGCTCTCGACGAGCCCCTCGCGCGAGCGAGAATGGACGCTCGATTCCCCTCGCTCGCGCGAGG
>CAYGTM010000189.1:0-5118 GCA_964352795.1 uncultured Phycisphaera sp. | reverse complement strand
GTGCTCGATCGAGCCGGGCGGGGGTAGGTGGTGACGGCTTCATCGCTGTTGTCCAGGTCGAAGCCGCTAGCCTGACCCGTGTTGGTGGGCAGCATGACTGACCGATAACGAATGGGGTGGAGGCCCTCGCCCTGGCTCACTTCCAGGTAGTGGTCGGCAAAACGCCGGCCGTTGGAGCCCTCGGGCTCGTCTGTGGGCACGCCGGGCACGCCATGCTGGTCGTAGGCGATCTCGTTGATAAGCAGGACCGTGGGCCGCAAACGCTGGATGACCTCGGCCAACCTCTGGATTCGGGGCTGGTCGTTGATGAGCAAGTCGGTGGTGGACACGTCCTCGATGTTGAAGGTGGCCACGCGGATGGTGGTGGCCTCGGAATCCTGCCCGCTTCGGGCCGGGGCAGCAATCAAGAGGGCCAGGGCCAGGATCAAGAGTGTGCTCGCTCGCGTCATGGCAATCAGGATAGAACCGGCTTGGAGCCGTGTCGGCTGGGGTGCTACCATCCCCCTCGTTCAGCGGCAGGACGGGAGCCGGCTGCGATGAGCCAACGGGGCCCTTCGGGACACCCCAGCGGGGAGGCGCAGGCAGGGGTTGCCGGCGGGCTTCGGCCCAGTTCGGTGATCCAGCTCTGAGAGCCAGCGTGCGACTTGGGTACCGGCGTCGGCCGGGATCCGTCATCGTCACGCCCCGTGCCACCGCCGCGTCGGGATGGTCCCGACGCGAGAGTCCGGCATGGTTGCGTGCGAGTCGCGCGTTTTGGATTCAGGAGCCCGCTGGCCGCAGGCGCACCGAGCAGACATTCACTGCCCGATGGTGTAATGGTAGCACATCAGTTTTTGGTACTGAGAGTCCAGGTTCGAGCCCTGGTCGGGTAGTTTCCCGGTGCCCCGCCTGCCGCCACGATAGTTCCTTTCCTGTTCTGGAGCAGCGTGAGCGATACTTCCGCCACATCGAGTGCCAACCCCCACTTCCCCTGCGCGATCATCCTCGCCGCAGGCAAGGGCACGCGCATGGGGAGCGATCTTCCCAAGGTCGTCCATCAGGTTGGCGGCCGGGCGATGGTGTCGATCGTGGCCGAGGCGTGCCATGCGGTGGGCTGCTCGCCGATCGTCGCGGTCGTGGGGCACGGGCGAGAGCACGTCGAACGGGTCTTGGAAGGCGCGTCGGGCGAGATTCGGTACGCCCTGCAAGCCGAGCAACTGGGCACGGGGCACGCCGTGCTGGCGGCCGAGGCGAGCCTGACCGATGTGTCGCCCGACACCGACGTGCTGGTGCTGTGCGGCGATGGCCCGCTGATCCGCGAGGACACCATCCGCACGCTGCTGGACACGCACCGCACCGCCAATGCCGCGGCCACGCTGGCGACTGCGGTGGTTGATGATCCGTCTGGTTACGGTCGCATCGTGCGCGACGGCGGAGGTCGCTTTGCCCGCATCGTCGAGCAAAAGAACGCCTCGGCCGACGAACTCACGATCCGCGAAATCAACCCCAGTTATTACTGCTTCAAGCTGGGCCCGCTGATGGACGCCCTGCGTCGCGTCGAGCGGAACCCCAAGACGGGCGAGTATTACCTGACGGACGTGCCCGCGCTCTTACTCGCCGGCGGGGCTCGGGTCGAAGTGGTCGAGGCCGTGCCCGCCGAGGACGTGCTGAGCATCAACACGCCCGAGCAGTTGGCTCAGGTGGACCGGATCTATCGCCAGCGGAACAACATGGCACAAGGGACCCACGCATGAAGATCGACCCGAATCAGCTCAAGATCTTCAGCGGCCGGTACAGCAAGCATCTGGCCGAAAAAGTCTGCGCCCATCTTGACCTGCCGCTGGGAAGGGCTCGCACGATGGCCTTCCCCGACGACGAGTTGCTGGTGAAACTCGACGAGGACGTGCGCGGCCGCGACTGTTTCGTCGTCTTGTCAACATGCCATCCGGTGAACGACAATCTGATGGAACTGTTCATCTTCATCGATTGCCTGCGTCGCGCGTCGGCCAAGCGCATCACGCTGGTGGTGCCGTACTACGGATACGGCCGGCAGGACCGCAAGGACGAGGGCCGCGTGCCCATCACCGCCAAGCTTGTCGCCAACCTGATCACCGCGGCTGGTGCCGATCGCGTGCTGGCCATCGACCTGCACGCGGCCCAGATTCAGGGGTTCTTCGATCTGCCGACCGACCACCTGTCGGCCACGCCGGTATTCCTGGATTATTTCCGCGAGCACCGCGAACGCCTGGGCGATTTGTGCCTGGTGAGCCCGGACGTGGGCAACGTGAAGATGGCCGAGGCGATGCAGAACCTGTTGAGCGCCGATCTGGCGATCATCAACAAGCGTCGCATCAGCGGCAGCGAGGTGGTGACCGACACGCTGATCGGCAACGTCAAGGGGAAAACGGTGCTCATGTTCGACGACATGATCTCGACGGCCGGCACGGTGTGCGAGGCGGCGCGATTCGTCATGGAACAGGGCGCCACCGAGGTGCTGGTGGCCGCGACGCACCCGGTGCTGGTGGGCCCGGCCATCGATCGCCTGATCGAGAGCCCCATCAGCCAAATCATCGTCACGAACACGATCCCGCTCAGCGATCGGGCGAAGCGTCTGGAAGGCAAGCTCGTGGAGCTGTGCCTGGGCGAGTTGCTGGGCGACGCCATCCACAATATTCACCACGACCAATCGGTCAGCGCGCTGCTGCGCGATGCCGCCGGCGCGAAACGATAACCCACGAACCACCATGATGTCTGGCGCGACGCCGGCCATCTCCCAGGAGAGTTTCCCATGCATGAAGATGCGCCAACCCTGACCGCCCGCACGCGTGACCGCGTCGGCTCTCGCTATGCCAAGCGGCTGCGTGACGGCGGCAACCTGCCCGCCATCGTGTACGGGCACGGCCAAGACCCGCTGTCGGTCGAGTTCAACGCCCACGAGGCCAACCTGCACTTTTCCAAGGGCGAGCGCGTGTTCGTGCTCGCGCTCGAGGGGGCCAAGGACGAGTTCGTGCTGCTCCAGGATCTCCAGTTCGATCATCTCGGCACCGAGGTCATCCATGCCGACTTCCGCCGCGTGGACCTGGCCGAACGCATCGAGGTGACCGTGCCGCTGGAGTTCGTGGGCACGGCCAAGGGGCTCAAGACGCCCGGCGCGGTGCTGATGCACCCGGTGACCGAGGTCGAGCTCGAGTGCGCGGTGACGAACCTGCCCGACGTGCTCGAAGTGGACATCTCGGACCTGGGTGTTCACGAGCACCTGAGCGCGGGCGACATCAAGCTGCCCAAGCCCACGATGAAGCTGCTCACCCCGGCCGACACTGTCATCGTGAGCATCATCATCAGGATGGAAACCGAGGACACCGACGAGAGCAGCGAGGTCGGCGCGGCTGCGGCTCCCGAGGTCATCACCGAGAAGAAGAAGGAAGAGGGCAAGGGCAAGGACTAAGCCATGTCGCTTGGCCGCCAGCACGCATGAAACTCATCGTCGGTCTTGGCAATCCTGGAAGCGAGTACGAGAACACGCGGCACAACGCGGGGTTCATGGTGCTCGACGAGCTCGCCCGGCGGCACGCCGGAGGGGCCGTGGCGCGAGGACGATTCCACGCGGCCACGCTGGAGTGCATGATCGGCCACGAAAAAGTGCTGCTGGCCAAACCCACGACCTTCATGAATCGCTCGGGGCTGACCGTAGGCGAGGCCCTGCGGTTTTATAAGCTCGAACCGGCCGAGGACATGCTCGTCATCGTCGACGACATCAACCTGCCGCTGGGCGCTCTCCGGCTTCGGCCCAAGGGCGGCGACGGCGGGCACAACGGGCTGGCCGACATCGCCCGGGCGGCGAGCGGCGATGCCTACGCGCGATTGCGCCTGGGCGTCGACAGCAAGCCGCAGGGCACCAGCCAGGTAGGCTATGTGCTCGGCCGCTTCACGCAAGAGCAGAGCGATGCCTTGCAACCCGGGCTGAAGGCCGCCGCCGACGCGGCCGAGTGCTGGGTGAAAAGCGGCATTTCCGAGGCGATGAACCGCTTCAACACGCCCGAAGACAAGAAGCCCAAAACCGTCAAGCCCGAAACCGAGCAGAATACCAAGACCACGAATCGTTCCGGGGAGGCCTCGCGCGAGGCTCCCAGTGATCAACCCCATGGCTCGGGGCACGCCGCCCCGGCCGGTCACCAACCGCCGAACGCATCGGCAAAGGACTCCTGACCATGCCCCCAGAGCGCAACTTTCATTACGAGGCCATGTTCCTGATCGGCCAGTCGACCGCCGCCGACCTCGCCTCGGTCATCAAGCACATCGACGACCTCCTGGGCCGAGCCGGCGCGAAGCTGGTGTCGATGGCCAAGTGGGACGAGCGTCGCCTGGCCTTCGAGATCGATAAGCAGAAGCGTGGCTTGTACATCATCGCGTACTTCGAGGCGCCCGCGCAGAAGATCGCCCAGCTCGACCGTGACTGCCAGCTCAGCGAAACGATCATGCGCGTGCTGGTGACCCGGGCTGACCATCTGACGCTGGAAGAAATGAAGGCCGCCGACGCTCGCGAGGCCCTGATGGGCGAGGCCAAGCTCCGCGCCGAGAAGGCCGACGCGGCCGAGGAAGAGGGCAAGGACACCAGCGTGCGCCTGGGCCGCCCGGTCGAGGACACTCCCTCGGACCACTCGACGATGAAGGACGATGAAGGCGATGCCGACTCGGACGGTGGCGATTCTCAGGAAGAGGACGCCGACCGGACCGAGCCGGCCAACGCCTGAGCGGTCTAGCCTCGGTCGATTCCGAATCTGAACTTCTTGGAGACCCGTCATGGCCGGCAGCCTCAATCGTGTGTTCCTGATGGGCAACCTGACCAGGGACGTGGAACTGCGTCACACGCCACAAAACTTGGCGATTGCCAAGATGGGCTTGGCTGTCAATCGCAAGTACAAGACCCAGAGTGGGGAAGTCCGTGAAGAGGTCACTTTTGTTGATTGTGACGCCTTTGGTCGCACCGCAGAGGTCATGGCCCAGCATTTCAGCAAGGGCAGCCCCGTCTTCATCGAGGGTCGCCTCAAACTGGATCAATGGCAGGATCAGCAAGGCAATAAGCGATCGAAGTTGTTTGTTATCGTCGATAACTTTCAGTTCGTTGGAGGCGGCCAAGGC
>CAYGTM010000188.1:0-5122 GCA_964352795.1 uncultured Phycisphaera sp. | reverse complement strand
GCCCTGGGGCGGGCGCATCAAGTCGCGCAGCGTGCCGTCGATGCGGTAGCGGATGCGCGTGCCCTTGTGGCTGGGCTCGATGTGGATATCGCTGGCCCGATCGCGGATGGCCGTCAGCACGGCCATGTTCACCAGGTTCACGATCGGGCTGCCGGCGATGATCCGAGCGAGGTCGCTCTCGGCTTCCTCTTCGTCCACCTTCTCGCTGTCGAAGACCTCCACGTCCGACTCTCGCAACTGAGCGAGAAACGCGGTCAGGTCGGCCTGGTTCTGGGCGTATTTCTCGATGAACTCGTCGATGTTGGCCCGCAGCGCCAGCACGGGCCGGATGCGGCAGCCCGTGAGTGCCGTCAGGCGGTCGATGGTGGGCAGCGACTGCGGCTCGGCCATCGCGACGGTGATCTCGTCGCGGATCTTGAACATCGGCATCACACCCAGCTCGTGCGCCACCTCGGCGTGGACCACCTTGAGCAACTCGGGATCAACCAGCCCGTGCCGGAGCACGCAGGACTGCAAGCCCAGGTGTTGCCCAAGCGTGTGGACAAGCGTGGCGGGCGAGATGATGCCTTCTTCAACGAGAATCTCGCCCAGCAGCGTGCCCTCGGCCTGCTGGCGGTCGAGCGCGGTGCCGAGCTGCTCTTCGGTGATGGCCCCGCTGCGCAGCAGCACGTCACCGATGCGCGTGATGACGGGCATCGATGGTACAACTGGCGCCGGAGCGTCCGGCGGAGGTACCCGGGTCTCTGATTTCGTTCCCTTCCGCTTGCTCACAAGAAGCTCCGGGCCGCCGACACGCCGTCGGCGTAGATGTCGAACCGCCCGGCAAGGCCGGTGAGTTCGAGGCACTCGCGCACGGTCTCGCTCAGGCCGCAGAGCTTGAGCACGCGGCCGGCCGAGCCAAGCTCTTCGGTCGCGTCAAGGAGCGCTTCGAGCGCGGCGCTATCCATGAACGGCACCGCCGACGCATCAACCACGCAGCGGCCCATCGATCGGCGGGCCGCTTCGACCAACTTCTTTTTGAAGGCGGCCGAATCCTGCTGGGCGATCGCGCTGTCCGGCCGCAGGAACGTCACCGCGCCTCGCACCTGCTCGTCGATGCGCATCGTGCCGCCCCTTCCCTGTTAGGCCACCAGCCGCCCGCAGGGCAGCGACAGCGTGAACACGCTGCCCTTGCCCGGCTGGGAATCCACATCGATATTCCCGTCATGGCACAGCATGATTTCCTTGGCCAGCGTCAGGCCAAGGCCGGTGCCCTGCGTGCCCGAGGCGCGCACCTCGTCGGTGCGATAGAACCGCTCGAAGATGCGCTGCCGATCGGCCTCGGGGATGCCCACGCCCGTGTCGCGAACCATGACGGCCAGGCCCTGGTCACCCCAATCGGCGCTCAACGTGACCTCCCCACCTTGTGGCGTGTACTTGACGGCGTTGCCCAGCACATTGTGGTAGGCTTGCAAGAGCTTGTCGCGATCACCCTTGATCACCGGCAGTTTGGGCGGCAGCGTGAACTTCAGCTTGACGCCCTTGGCTTGCGCCTGGTGCTCGAACTCCTGCTTGAGCTCCTCGAAGAGCTGGTCGAGCCTCGCCTCGCCCTCCTGGATCGAGAGCGCGCCCGCTTCCATCTCGCTCACGCTGAGCATGTCCGACACCACGCGCTCCAGCCGGCGTACCTCCTGATTGATCACGTTCAGGCACGTGCCCAGCATCGCCTCGTCGCAGTCGTCGCCCAGGGCCGTCTCGGCGTACAGCCGCATATTCGTGAGCGGCGTACGCAGCTCGTGCGTCGCGTGGGCGATGAAGTTGGCCCGCGCTTCCTCGGCCGCGTGCAGTTGGGTGACGTCTTCGATGACCACCACGGTCCCGTCGCTGTCACGCCCGCCGCGCACCGACAGGCGCAGGTGCGTCGAGGCGTCGCCGATCGGGCGATCGATCTCGATGGTGCCCCGGCGCAGGCTGGGGTTCTGGCTGGTCGGGTTGTCCAGCAGCGGCGTGATGTCCAGCACGCCGGTCAGCGGCTGGCCCATGAGCGTGGAGCCGTCAACGCCCAGCAGCATGGCGGCCGCTGGGTTGGCATAGCGGATGTCGAGCCCCGGCCCGACCACCAGCACGCCCTGCCACAAGGCCGAGCACACCGACAGAGCAAGCCGGGCATCGGCCGCCGTGCTTCCAGCACCGGCATGGGCAGGGTCGTCGGTGTCACGGGCTTCGCCGGTCAGCCGCCCGAGCAGGGCGTTCCAGGCCTTGGCTTCGCGGCCGAAGCGATCGGCCAGCTCGAGTTCCCGCGGCATGGCCTTGGAGTTCTCGGACGCGAGGACGGCCTCGCGGAGCGCCGCCATCGAGAGCATCCGCTTGCGGACCCACCTGAGAGCGAGCACCAGGGCCAGGCCCGCACCGGCGGGCACGGCCGCCAACTCAATCCAAGTCTGTGGCGGCAGCGGCGTGCCGAGCGCGTTGAGATAGAGCCAGATGAAAGCCCCGATAACGCACGACACAATCCCCACGCTGGCCAGGCCGAAGCCAAGGATCGTTCGCTCTCGGGGCTGCAATAGCCTCCAGCCCATGATGCAAACCCCTGCCAGGCCCCGACTTGGGGCGACCACCACCCCAAGGCGAAGCGCCTCTGGGTGTATCGGCCGGGCCGGTTGGCCACTCAAGGCAAGATGGGCAGGATAATCGAGAAGGCGATCATTCGGCTTCGGTCAGTCGAACCGGAACACACCCTTGCGTAGCCCATACAGGAAGGCGACAACGGTGGTGAACAAGAAGAAGAAGATGCGTGCAAGCCAGAGCAGGCGGTCGGGCGATCCCAGTTCGAGGTTGGCGAACGTGGCGGCCCAAGGATAAAGGAAGACGACTTCCACGTCGAACACCAGGAACACCATGGCGATCAGATAAAAACGGACGTTGAACCGCTTGCGGGCCGTGCCCACGGGCTCCATGCCGCTTTCATAGGAAAGGGCCTTGGTCTCGCCGGCCCGGCTAGGTCCGAGAACTCGCGTGAGCACCAAGTTCATGACCGAGAACCCGATCACGGCCATGAGAATGACCGCCAGGGGCAGATAGGCCACGGGATCGGTGATGCCGAGCAGCATGGGCCGAGGATAGGCCGGGTGAGGGGACTCTTTCCGAGCCGCGTGCATGAGCACGCGGGCCCTGACCCGCATTCAGCGATGCTCGAAGAGGTCCGCGTGCTTACGAGCTCGGCTCGGAAGGAGCCCTTGGGTGCCACTTTGGCGGTCGGGCGCGCCCTTGGCTGGTGGTGGGCAGGTCGATCACCCGTCGTAGCGGGGCTTGGTGAGCTGTGGGGATTGGCGCGCGGCTTGTAAGCAGACTTCCCAGAGATGCCCTCGTTCGCGCCTGCGGCGGGGCGTGCCATTTCAGATCATTCAGAGCGATCCAGAGCGAAACGGAGACTTCGACCCATGGCCGTCAAAGAGCTGACCTTCGATACCGACGCACGCCAGGCCCTCCTTGCCGGCGTTGAGAAGCTTGCCCGCGCGGTCAAGAGCACCCTGGGGCCCAAGGGCCGCAACGCCGTGCTCGACAAGTCCTGGGGCGGGCCGACCGTCACCAAGGACGGCGTGTCGGTGGCCGAGGAGATCGAACTGCGCGACCCGGCCGAGGACATGGGCGCCCGCCTGGTGAAGGAGGCGGCCAGCAAGACCAGCGACGACGCGGGCGATGGCACGACCACGGCCACCGTGCTGGCCGAGGCGCTGTTCCGCCAGGGGCTGAAGTATGTGGCCGCCGGGGTGGATGCCAACGCCCTGGTGCGTGGGATGCGTCTGGCCGTCGAGGCTGCCACCGGCGCGATCGATGACCTGGCGACCCCGATCAAGGGCAAGGCCGACATCCAGAACGTGGCCACCATCAGCGCCAACAACGACGTGGTGATCGGCAAGATCATGGCCGACGCCTTCGAGAAGGTCGGCAAGGACGGCGTCATCACCGTCGACGAGGGCCGCGGGCTCGAGACCGAGGTCACCGTGGTCGAGGGCATGCAGTTCGACCGGGGGTATCTGTCGGCCAACTTCGTGACCGACGCCGACGCGATGCGTGTCGAGTTCGACAAGGCGCTCGTGCTGATCCACGAGGACAAGATCGACAACGTGCAGAAGCTGGTGCCGGTGCTCGAGAAGGTGATGGCCGCCAAGAAGCCGCTGCTGATCATCGCCGAAGACATCACGGGCGAGGCGCTCTCGACCCTGGTCATCAACAAGCTGCGCGGCACGTTGCAGGTGGCCGCGGTGAAGGCCCCGGGCTACGGCGATCGCCGCAAGGCCATGCTGGGCGACATCGCCACGCTGACCGGCGCGACGGCCGTCATGAAGGACCTGGGCATGGATCTCGAGAAGGTCACGCTGAGCGACCTGGGCATGGCCAAGAAGGTCGAGATCGACGCCGACAACACGACCATCATCGAGGGCGCGGGCAAGACCAGCGAGATCCAGAGCCGCATCGGCCAGATCCGCCGCGAGATCGAGGAAGCCAGCAGCGATTACGACCGTGAGAAGCTCCAGGAACGGCTGGCCAAGCTGGCCGGCGGCGTCGCGCAGATCAAGGTGGGCGCCGCGAGCGAAGCCGAGATGAAGGAGCGCAAGGCCCGCGTCGAGGACGCGCTGCACGCCACTCGCGCGGCGGTGGCCGAGGGCATCGTGCCCGGCGGCGGCACCAGCTTCATCCACGCTCGCGCGGCCATCGAGAAGCTCAAGGAGTGGAAGGCCGTTTTCGGCAAGGCGCACGACGTGTCGGCCGACGAGGTGGGCCACGCGAAGTACGACGTGGCCGCCGGCATGCACATGGTGCGCGAGGCGCTGACAGTGCCCACGCGGACCATCGCCGACAACGCGGGCGTGAAGGGCACGGTGGTGGTGGCCAAGATCAGCGAGAAGATCGAGAGCGACCCCAAAACCAACTTCGGTTATAACGCCCTGACCGACACCTACGAGGACCTACTGAAGGCCGGCGTCATCACGCCCGCCAAGGTCGATCGTTCGGCCCTTCAGAACGCCGCGAGCGTGGCCGGCGTGCTGCTGGCGGCCGACTGCCTGATCACCGACAAGCCCGGCAAGGCCAACGCGACGGCGGGCCCGGACATGGACGAGATGGGTGGCATGGGTGGCAT
>CAYGTM010000187.1:0-5164 GCA_964352795.1 uncultured Phycisphaera sp. | reverse complement strand
TCGCTGCTGCAAAGACATGTTGTGTGCGTTGGAGCTGTTAGATACCGACGGCGGCACCATGCCAGACAGACACCGATCTTTGATTGCGGGCCATACGGCCCCACGTCCCGAGGCTTCGGCTCTGTCCGGACGACGGCGTGAGAGACCTCCGGTATCCAGTACGAAAGGACACGACTTCCCATGGCCGAGAACCAGCAGCAGCAGGTCCAGCTCCGCATCGACGAGAGCAAGATGCAGACCACCTACGCCAACACCATTCGCAGCAGCACCACCCAGGACGAGGTCGTGCTCGACTTCGGCATCAACCTGCCCATGCAGGGCAACGACGGCCAGCCCGTGCTGAACTTCAGCGTCGGCAGCCGCGTGGTGACCAACTGGGCGGGTGCCAAGCGGCTGGCCATCTCGATGGGCCAACTCGTGCGCCAGTACGAGGAGCGCAACGGCGAGATCCAGATCCAGCGCGGCCAGCCCGCTGCCAAGCCCGAGGGCGACGGCCCGCGTCTGAGCGAGTAAGGGCACCGGCCCGTTCCTTTTCAATCGCGGCCCCCGCCCGGATCTGTTGACCAGCCGGCGGGAAGCCCCGGAGGCCCGGCGACCGCATGAGCGCCTCGACATCCGCGTCATCCAATCCGTCGCTCCCTGGACGCTCCTCGCCCGGCGGCACTCCCGCCGGCCAGGACGCCGGGCGTGGCGCACCCAGTGCCCAGCAGGCCCTGGGTGCCTACCTCGATGGCTTGCTCGATCGGTTGTGCGAGATGTCTGGGGCGCCGGCGGCCTTGGCGTACATCCGTCCCGGTCAGCAGCGGGCCGGCGGGTTGGCGGCGCTGCGCGCCCCGGGTGGTGAGCGGCTGGCCGAGCAACTGCGGGCCGACTCGCAGTTGCTCTCGCGGTTATCGAAGCTGGCCGACAGGGCCGCCGCGATGGCAGAGCAGAACGCCGGTGCCGGGGTTGTCTTCGAGGGGGTTGTCAGCGAGAGCGTGACCATCGGCGGCGGGGCCTTGTACCACGCGCAGGCGACGCATCGGGCCACGGCGGTCCCTTTGGTGGCGCTGGGCCAGGCCGAGGGCGCGTGCATCGTGCTCACGCCCGTCGCGCAGAGCCCGTCGGCGCTGGCCGAGCGTTCGTTGCTCGCCGTTGCCGAAGGGTTCGAGGGTTTCCTGTGGAGCCAGCGGGCGATGGCCGAGGCGGAGCGCACCGCGCGCTTGCGCGAGACGCTCGAGATGCTCGACGCGGCCCAGCGCGGAGCGTCGGCGTCGAGCATGGCCAGCCTGTTCTGCGACGAGCTCCGCCGCCGTTTCGCCTGCTCGCGCGTGAGCGTCGGGCTGGTGCAAGGGCACGACATCAAGGCCGTGGCCATCAGCGGGGCCGACACGATCGACCGCCGCAATCCGGCTGTGGAAGCGCTCGAAGCGGCGATGGACGAGTGCGCCGACCAGGACATCGAGGTGCTGTTCCCCCAGAGCGAGGACCTGGCTGCTTCCGAACGCCGGGTGGTCCGGGCGCACGGCGACCTGAGCCGCGGCTTCGGCCCTTCGAGCATCCTCAGCCTGCCGCTGCGCGTCGACGGCGACTTGGTGGGCGTGGCCGTGCTCGAGCGCGCCGCCGACGATCCCTTCCCGCCGGGGTCCATGGGCCTGCTGCGGCTGGTCGCCGAGTTCATCGGCCCGGCGGTGTGGACGCGCCGGCTGGCCGACCGCGGCATCGTGGCGGTCTCGCGTGATCGCGTGCTCGACCTCGGTTCGGCGATCGTCGGCCCGCGGCACACGCTGCCCAAACTCATCGGGGCGCTCGCGATCCTGGTGTTCTTCGTGCTGGCGGCGCTGCCGATCCGCGACGTGGTGAGCGCCGAGGCCGAGGCCAAGGCCATGAGCCAGCGCGCCATCACCCCGCCGTACCAGGGATATCTCGCGTGGGTGGGCGTCAAGCCGGGCGACGCCGTGACGGCCGGGCAGGTCATCGCGCGCATGGACACGACCGAGCGCGAGGCCCGGCTTGCCGAGTTCGACGCGCGCTACGCCGCCCAGCGCACGAAGCGCGAGGCGGAGCTCGCCCGCGGCAGCATGGACCAGGCCGAGGTGCTCACCCAGAGCCTCAACGAACTCGAAGCCCAACGCGGGTTGCTGCGGTACGAGATCGAGAAAGCGCAGATTCGCGCGCCGATCGATGGTCGCATTTCAGGAGCCGACCTGGAACCGTGGCTCGACGCGTCCATCTCGCCCGACACGCCCCTGGTGCGCATCGTGGGCGACCAGAGCGTGGTGGTGCTGCGCGTGCCCGAGCGCGACATCGCCGCCGCCCAGAAGCGGCTGACCGATGAGGATGCGCAGGCCACCGACGGCACCTTTGCACCGCGAGCGCGGCCCGAGGAACGCCTGCCCCTGCGATTGGTGCGCGTGAACCCCCAGGCCGAGGCGGTGTCGGGCGGCAACGTGTACCTTGTGGAGGCCGAGATCGCCGGGCCCGCGCCGTCGTGGCTCAAGCCGGGCATGACCGGTCGGGCCCGCGTGCGTTCGGGCTGGACCACCCCGCTGGCACGCCTGGCGCGCCCGCTCATCGACCGGGCCCAGATGGCCTGGTGGTGGTAGGGAACCGCGATGGCTCCGAAGAGTACCAAAACTCGCGGGCGTGATATCGCCTCGACGTTCAGCGACCTGTGGTATCGCGTGGGCCAGACCAGCCCCAGGCTGAGCGCGCACGCCCGCGTGGTGCGGCAGCACTTCGGGCCCACCATCGCGTACATCGTCGAAGACCCCGCCAGCGGGCAGTTCTATCGCATGAGCGAGAGCGCCCACTTCTTTTTGGGCATGCTGGACGGCAAGGCCACCGTCGACCAGGCGTGGGAGGCCTGCAACGACCAACTGGGTGATGCCGCGCCTACCCAGCGCGAGGTCATCGACCTGCTCAGCCGGCTCCAGCTTTACGGGCTGGTGCTGGGCGAGAGCGCCTTGGACGCCGACATGCTCGAGCAGCGCTTGGGCAAGGCGAAAAGGCAACGCCGCCAGAAGCGCACCGGGCGATGGATGTTCCCGCACATCCCGCTGGTCAATCCCGAGCCCTACCTGCGACGGCACGAGAAGCTCTGCCGGGCGCTGTTCAGCCCCGTGGCCGGCGTGCTGTGGCTTGTGCTGGTCGTTTTCGCCCTGGGGCTGGTCATCGCCAACGCCGATCGCTTCGGCGACGCGCTCAACCAGGTGGCCCAGCTCGCCCCGGGCACGCTGTTCACGATGGCGGCGGTGTTCCTGGGGCTGCGCATCATCCACGAGCTCGGCCATGCCATGTCGTGCAAGGCCTTCGGCGGGCGCAGCACCGAGATCGGCGTGATCCTCATCGCCTTCGTGCTGCCATTGCCATACTGCGACGCGAGCAGCGCATGGCGCTTCGCCAGGTTGTGGCCCCGCGTGTGCGTCTCGCTGGCTGGTATCTTTGCCGAGACGGTGCTGGCGGCCTTCGCGGCGATCTACTGGTCGCTTGGTAGCGACCCGGTGTGGACCAGCATCGCCTACCAGATCATGCTGATCTCGGGCGTGAGCACGCTGGTGTTCAATCTCAACCCGCTGCTGCGCTACGACGGGTACTACGTCCTGAGCGACCTGACCGGCACGCCGAATCTTGCGTCGAGGTCGCGCGAGATGCTCAAGCACCTGATCCAGTACCACGCCTTCGGCGTCAAGGGATCACGCGGGCCGGGCCTGCGCTCGCTGGGCGAGGGCTGGCTTCTCGCGGTATACGGCATTTTGGCGACGCCCTACCGCATCTTCATCGCGGTGGCGATTCTGCTGGTGATTGCCAGCAAGTATCTGACACTTGGCGTCGCGCTGGCGGTGGCGATGGGTGTGGTGTGGCTTGTGTATCCGGTGCTCAAGACCGCCGGCTTTTTGCTGAGCGATCCCAAGCTTGAGGGCCATCGTGCTCGGGCCATCACCGTCACCGTGGCCACTCTGGCCGTCGTGCTCGGGCCCATCGCCCTCGCCCCCCTGCCCACGCCCGCGTACGCGGTTGCCACGCTGGAACCCGCGCGCATGGCCGGCCTGCGCACGCTCGAGGGCGGCGTGCTGGCCGAACTGCTCGTCGAACCGGGCGAGGTCGTGAAGCAAGGCCAGGTCGTGGCGCGGCTCGAGAACGTGGCGCTGCAAGCCGAACTCCGGGCGCTGCGTTCGAGATTGGCCCAGGCCCACACACAGTACCGCTCCGCCCTGGGCGGACCGCCCGCCGAGCAGGAGGAGTTCCGCCAGGCCGTGCGTGTGGTGACCGAGCAGGTAGCCCGGGCCGAGCGGCGCGTGGCCAACCTCGTGCTCGTCGCGCCCGTCGCGGGCGTGGTCTCGCCGATGGGCGGGCAGACCGTGGCCGACCTGCAAGCCCTCATCGGTGCGTTCGTGCCGCGCGGCACGGCGCTTGGCCTGGTCGTGAGCGAGGACGAGCTCATCGTGCGCGCGATGGTGCCCGATCGCGACCACGCGTTCGTGTTCCGCGGGCAGGACGCCGGAGACATCCGTGCCCGGGTGCGTCTGGCCAGCGCGCCGGGCACCGTCATCGACGCCAGCGTGCTGCGCGCCGCCCCGCTGGGCACCAAGGAACTGAGCAGCACCGCCCTGGCGGTCGAATCGGGCGGCGGCATCATTACCGACCCGCGCACCCCCGACCGGGCCGTCGCGCTCACGCCAAGCTTCGAGATTGAGCTCAGCCTGGCCGAACGCACGCCCGCCGCGGCCCCTGGCGTGCGTGCGTCGGTGCGGCTGGACGGCCCCAAACGCCCGCTGGGCGTACGTTGGTGGCGGCGGGGCAGCCAGTTCTTCGAGGGGCGCACATGGTGGTAGGCAGCGCCTTTCGCCAGACGCCGGCATCGGGGGCCGACCGACTCTGGCCCGCGCTCGCGCGCGGCGAACGCCGGGAAGAGCCCCTGGAGGGCCTGGACCGCATGGCGGCCAACGTGCAGGGCCGCGCCATCCGCCGTCGCGTGAACACGCACGAACGCGAGTTGGCTACGGCGATCCTCGACACCGCGCGGGCGTTGCAAGACCTCACCGAGGCTTCCCTCGACGAGCGAATCGAGGCCGTACGTCAGCACGCCAACCGGGTAGCACGGGAGGATTCACGGATTGGCAGCGACGCCCTGCGCGAGGCCTACGCCGTGGGTGTCGAGGCCGTTCGCCGCACGACCGGGCTC
>CAYGTM010000186.1:0-5181 GCA_964352795.1 uncultured Phycisphaera sp. | reverse complement strand
CGATGTTCAACAGCCTCTATTCCGCCGGCGCCCGCCGCGTGGACATGAACGTCGACGGCGATGTCGATTCGACCGACGCGGCGATCTACACCGACGCCTACGACGCGGCGACGGGGCCGTAAGAGGTTGGGCTTACGGTTACGGCGTGAGGCCATCGTGCGTGCTTCGGGAGGGTGCCATGTGCGCACGCACTCGGCTCGGGTCAGTTCTGCTCGCGGACGGGCACGCCGTCCTTGGGGCCGCGCCAGAGGTAGACCACGAGCACGGCCACGCCGATGATGAGCCAGAGGTCGGCCAGGTTGCTGACGTACGGCCATAGGTCGCGCCCGCTCCAGGGGGTGGAGATGCCGAACGGGTAGAGCATGTCGGGCAGGGGGTGGAGGAAGTCGCGGACGCAGGCGAAGCGGACGCGGTCGTAGAGGTTTCCCAGCCCGCCCGCGATGACCAGGCCGATGGCGGCGTGGGCGAAGCGGTCTCGGCGGCCGGTCCACCGGGCAAACATCCACAGCGCGAAGCCGATGGCCAGCGTGGTGGCGATGATGAAGAAGATCCGTTTGCCCGCGCCGATGCCGAAGACGGCACCGGGGTTCAAGACGAGCTTCAGTTCGAGCAGCACGGGCACGATGACGGTGGGCTCGTGCCGGGGGATGAGGGCCTGGAGTTCGGTGGCGTTGACCACTTCCTTGCGATCGATGGCCACCGGCGCGTCGGCCAGGGTATTGAAAGCGATCGATTTGCTGGCCAGGTCGATCGCGGTGCCGATGACCACGATGACCACCAGGAAGGCCCACGCGGCGCGACCGGGCTTGCGCGCGGGTGGATTGTGTTCTTGCTTGGGCGCGCTCACGGCCCGCGACGCCCCTCGAACTGGCGGGCGGCGTCGATCGAGTATCGGGCCCAGGGCAACTCGGCCAGTCGCTCGGTGCGGATGGGGCGGCCCGTCGCCACGCACAGCCCGAAGACGCCGTCCGCGATGCGCTTCAGGGCGGCGTCGATCTCGCGGATGAGATTGCGTTCGGCGGCGGCCAAGTCGAGCGAGAGGGTCTGGTCGGCGGCATCGCTGCCGGCGTCGGCCATGTGCTGGGGCGTATGGCTGAGATTCCCCGACCCGCTGCCGGTGAGGGCGTCGCCTTCCAACCCGGTGACCTCGGCAAGCACCTGGGCCCGCTTGGTGAGCAGGATCTGCCGGTACTTCTCGAGATCACGCTTGTTGAAGGGGCTCTTGGTGGGATAGGTCTCGATCTCGGGCTGGGCCTCCGCGTCGCGGCGGTCGGACGAGGAGATCAACGGCTTGGGGACCGGCCCACCCGGGCTGAGCAGGCCGCCGATGCCCTCGGGCATGACGGCTACTGGGGGCTTTGGTCGTTTGGGACGGCTCGGGCGGTTCGGAGCACCGTCCTTGCCTGGTGGGCCATTGCTGGTGGGCGCTGCACTCGCCGGTGATGGCGGCGGCGGGGCGGCGACCTCTTGCTTGCTGGGCTTCTTTGCGGCTTCGGCCTTCGGAGCGTTCTTCTTCGTGTCCTTCTTCGCGGGAGCCTTCTTGACAGGGGCCTTTTTGACAGGAGACGGCTTGGAGGTTGTCTTCGCGGGCGTGCTGACGGACTTCTTGGTGGTCGTTTTCGTGATGGTCTTCTTTGCCGGCTTGGATGCGGCTTTGGCGGTCTTCTTCGTGGTTTTCTTCGCTGGAGCCTTCTTGGGAGCGATCTTGCTCGCGTCGGTGGCGGTCTTCTTCGTGACGGTCTTCGCGGCCGTCTTCTTGGCGACTTTCTTGGGTTGGCTCTTCATCGAGGATGTTTTTTTCGATGAACTCGCGCGACCGCCCTTGGCCTTGGCCGCGGGAGAGGTCTTGGAGGTGCTGGTCTTCTTCTTGGCCACCTGGGCTCCGGAATCGCCGGAGGAAGTCACTGAGGCGCCAGCCCGCGCGGGCCTGCAGGCCGAAGGACGCCAACAGTAGGGTGCCTCTCGCTTCGCGTCAAAATAGGCGGCAGGGGAAGGCCCGGGGCCCAAAAAGCGGGCTCACGCCCCCTGATCGGCACTCGCATCGGCCGCTAGGGGCTGAGGCTGGGGTTCGGCGACGGTGTAGCTTCCCAGCCCGCGATACCTCTGGTAGCGTCGTTCGAGCAGGTCGGTGGTGTCGAGCTCGGTCAGGTCTTCGAGTTGGGCGACGATCCAGCGTTCGAGCCTGCGGGCGGCGTCGGCCTTGTCGCGGTGGGCCCCGCCGGTGGGCTCATCGATGGCGGCGTCGACCACACCCAGTTCGAGGTTGTCGCGGGCGGTGAGCTTCAGGGCGGTGGCGGCCTGGCTGTTGGTGCGCTCGTTGGCCTGCTTCCAAAGTATGGCCGCGCAGCCCTCGGGGCTGATGACCGAGTACCACGCGTGCTGGAGCATGGCCACGCGATCGGCCACGGCGATGCCCAGGGCCCCGCCCGAGCCGCCCTCGCCGATGACCACCGACACGATGGGCACCGGCAGCAGGCTCATCTCGCGCAGGTTGTATGCGATGGCCTCGGCCTGACCTCGCTTCTCGGCCTCAAGCCCGGGGAAGGCACCGGGGGTATCGACCAGGGTCACGATGGGCACGCCGAACTTGGCGGCCATTTGCATCTTCTGGATGGCCTTGCGATAGCCCTCGGGGTGGGGGCAGCCGAAGTTACAGCGGAGTTTTTCCTGGGTGTCGCGGCCCTTGTGGTGGGCGACGATCATGCACTTGAAGTCGCCGATGCGGCCGAACCCGGTGACAATGGCCGGATCCTCGCCGCTGCGGCGGTCGCCGTGGAGCTCGGTGAAGTCTCGGCAGAAGGCCTCGATGTAGTCGCGTCCCTGCGGACGGTTGGGGTGTCGGGCCACGCGGACGGTGTTCCACGGGCTGAGCTGCTTGTAGAGCTCGGTCATGGTCTGGCTGTGGCGGGCCAGACGATCGGCTAGGGCGTGCTCGGCCTCGGCCAGTTCGGCGGGGTGGGCGGTGCCCGAGGGGGCCGTGCCGTTGGTCAGGGCATCCACGCGGGCCTTGAGCTGGCCGATCTCGTCGTCCAAGGCTCGTAGAGGCTGCTCGAAGTCCAGGGTGTAGTAGGTGGCCATGAAACCTCCATCATGCGGACGGGTGCATGGTAGTGGCGGGCCATACCGTGTGCCATGAGCGATTCGGCCAAACATGTCGAGGTCTGCCCGCTGCTGGTCATTGGTGGGGGGGCGATGGCCAGCGCCATCCTGGCCGGCGGGGCTAGGGCCGACCTGCTGGACGGCCCGTGCGTGGTGGCCGAGCCCGACCAGGCCAAGCGCAAGGCCCTGAGCGCCTTGTCGCCCTCGATCGACGCGGTGGAGTCGATCCAGGACGCCTTCGAGGCCCTGCCGTATGACGATGCCTCGGTACTGCTGGCCGTCAAGCCCCAGGGCCTGGCCAAGGTGATCGAAGAGATCGAAGCGCACGCCGGCGAGCGGATGCTCGAAGATCGCTGCATCATCAGCATCCTGGCAGGCGTCACGACCGCCTCGCTGGCGGGGGCGCTCAAGGGCCGGGTCGTGCGCGCGATGCCCAACCTACCGGCGAAGGTCGGAATGGGCGCGACGGCTATTTCCGGCGGTGAGGACGCCACGGGCGAAGACCTGGACCGGGCCCACCGCCTCTTCTCTTCCTCGGGCGAGGTGTACGACCTGGCCGAGAGCGCTATCGACGCCTTCACCGGCGTGGCGGGCAGTGGGCCGGCGTACGCCTTCCTGCTGGCCCAGGCGATGGCCGCCGGCGCGCTCGAAGTCGGCAAGGATGCCGGCCTGAGCGAGGCCAGCACCCGGGCCATCGTGGCCCAGACCCTGCGCGGGGCCGCCGAAATGCTGGCGACCGAGGTCGACGGCAAACTGCCCGACCCGGCTGAGTTGCGGGTAGCCGTCACGAGCAAGGGCGGCACCACGGCGGCGGCGTTGGATGTACTCGAACAGGCGGGCGTGGCCGACGCGGTGAGGCGCGCGGTCATAGCGGCGGCGAAGCGGGCGGGGGAGTTGGGGAGCTAAGCCTCGATCCGCCGCGCGATGATCGCCGTGTTCGCCTTCCCAAGCTTCAAGATAAACACCACCAACGGCTCGCTCCCCTTGCCGCGCAGCGTGCTCTGGAGAGTGTCGGGGTCGACCAGTTTGGCCCGTGTTTTTACCGTCACCACGCCCGCACCAAGGTCGCGCAGCCGGGAACGAACGGCCTTTGTGCGCCAGGGCATGGCGTCGAGCACCTCGAAGGCCGTCAGCCAAGGGTTCTCGATTCGCTGTGCGCTCGTCAGCAGGCCAACGGCGGGGTGGATGGGGCGCAGGCCGAGCGTGCCGGCGAACGGGCCGAGCAGGCCGGGGCGCTCGAGCGAGGGGTCGGCCTCGTAGAGATATCCGAGCACGGGTAGCCTCGGGCCGTCCGAGTCGCACCACGCTTCGGCGTCGATCAATGGACCTGGAATGGCGGTAAACACCTCGCCCGTGGGCAGGCGCGTCGCGCGTCGGTGATGCTCGGGGACTGGTTCGGTGGCGGCGAGCGAGCCGGTCCAGAGCAGGGCTTGCGTCAGGCGGCCGTGCTCGCTGACGAACTCGAGGTGCGAGCCTTCGGAGTTTGGCAAGAGCGAGAAGTCCACGCCAGGGCCGAGCTTGACGCATGTGCCCGAGGCGGCTTGCACGATGCGCTCGATCGCGTCGGGCCCGGGCTTGTAGGCTTCGTAGTCGTGCCGCCGCTTCGTGCCATCGCGGCGGCTGGGGTCGAGGTGGACCAGTTGGCCCGCGAAACGCTCGAGCCAGGGTGCCGATGCCACATCGCCCACGGCCGATTCGCAGCCAGCGTTCGTCGAGGCCATCCACGCGCGCACGGGGTCTTGGTCCACGGCGGTCACCGGCACGTCCGCGCGTGTGAACTCGTACGCATCGGCCCCGATGCCGCAGCACAGGTCGAATGTGTGTTCGTTGACTCGTGAGAACCGTGACGCCTTGTGCCGCGCCGCGAGCGAGGATGACGCGACCATCACGCCCTCTTCGTCGGCGATCAAGCGCTCGACCAACGTGATATCGAACTTGCTCGCGGCACGATTCTTCGCTCTGGCCGCTTCGACCGCGACGGCGACCACGCCCTGGGGCCACGACCGGCGCAGCGCCGCCACCTCGGCCACGGTGGGCTGCAAGGGCACGCCCAGCAGTTCTGGCGCGGGACCGCTCCTCGCG
>CAYGTM010000185.1:0-5201 GCA_964352795.1 uncultured Phycisphaera sp. | reverse complement strand
AATGCCGCCTGCGTCTTGGCCGACGAGATCACCCGCACGCCGCCCAAGACGCAGGCGGCCTTGCTCGCGGCCATGCAGGAGCGGCAGGTGACCATCGGCGGGATGCGGCACGACCTGCCCAAGCCGTTCTTCGTGCTGGCCACGCAGAACCCCATCGAGCAGGAGGGCACGTACCCGCTGCCCGAGGCGCAGCTTGACCGCTTCATGTTCCAGATCCGCATCGCGTATCCGAGCCTCGAAGAAGAAACCGAGATCATCAGGCGGGCCAGCGAGAAGAGCCGCGTGCATCTCGACGCGGTGCTGAGCGCCGACGACATGGAGCGCGTGAGCCAGATGGTCGAGCGTCACCCGGCGACGGACCATGTGATTGCGTACGCCCTGCGTCTGGTGCGCGCGACGCGCATCAACGAGCCGATGGATAACCAAGGCGAGCGGCCTCGGTTGGTCAGCGAGTATCTGTCGTGGGGCGCGGGGCCGCGGGCCAGCGAGTACCTGGTGCTGGCCGCCCGGGCCAAGGCCCTGCTGAGCGGCGACCCGATGGCGACCGCCGAGCATGTGAAGGCCGTGGCGCGACCCGTGCTGCGGCACCGCATCCTGACGAACTTCAACGCCGAGGCCGATCGCATCACCACCGACGCGATCGTGGATGATTTACTCGAGCACACGCCAGTCGACGGGATGAGCGCGCGCGACCGCAAGCAGGTGGACGCGGTGATGCGGTCCTGAACGGACTTATCGCTCGCCGCGGGCCGACTCGATCAGCGTTCGGCGTTGTTCGGCCGTAAGTTCGGCGGCCACGCGGAGGAAGACGGCCATTCTGGTGCCGTCGTTTTCCCGTGATTTCTTGTCCAGGAGCGCCTTGTCGGTGTATTGGGCGATGATGGCGCGGACCTTGCCGTCTTGCTCGGGCGAGAGGTTCAGGGAATTCAGCAGCGTTTCCAGCTGCTGGCCGTCCTGCACCAGCGTGCGTTCGTAGGCCCCGCGTACCTCGGCACCCAGGCCGACGAGCGTTTCGATGGCCTGCGCTCTCATGCGGAGCCCGCGCGGCCGACGCTCGCCGGTGTCCTCGGCTTCGAGCAAGGCAAGGCGATCGGCCACGGACGCGCGAACGTACTGCTTTTCGAGCCGTTCGTGTTCCTTCGCGGCGTCGGCGGGCAAGTGCTCGCGGATCCGTTCGCCCAACGGCCCCTTGACCGCCAGCGGCGCCATGGCTTGGCGCAGGGCGGCGATGGCCTCGTTGCGGTCACGGTCGTCGCCGCCGTTGCCGAGCTTGATGAGCAGGTCGAGGCGGTCGATGACCAGCTCGTCGAGGATCTTGCGGCGTTCGTTCAGGATGGCCTCGATCGCGGCTTGCGTGGCGTCGTCAAGATCGGCTCGCTCGCGAATGAGGTCGAGCGCGGCCTCGGCGGGATGGCGTTCCAATCGCTGGAACTCGCCCGAGAAGTCGTACCGCACCAGCGTGGGCTTGCTCGCGTCGGCCCCGACGGTCGGCCCGGCCAGCAAGGGCTTGTCGGGCGTGTCGTCATCGTCCTGCTGCATCGCCAGGCTGGGGCACGCGGCCATGAGCACGGCGGCGATGGCCAAGGCGGTGGGCGTGCGAGTGGCGAATCGGCTGGTTGGTCGGCTCGCTGGTCGCGGCATGGCATGAACCCCCTTTCAGCGTGCGAGGGCGAAGGCCCCCACTACTTGATGGGATGCGCGGGCGGGGGCTTTCGGGCCCATCCAAGAATCAGAACGCTGGATGCATCGGCTCATTGCCGACGGGTTGGCGGGTTCGCGTGCTCTATAGTGGAACCTAGGGGAGCAAAAGGAGCCTGCTGATGTCACATACCGACCAGACCGCAAATCCCGTCGACACCAAGACCGCGCCGAGGCGAACACTGCGATATTCCAGCTTCGATGAGGTCTCGGCCGACCTGGACCGCCTGGAAGCGGCCCTGGACGCCGGCACGCTGGCGGCCAGGGGCAACTGGACGCCCGGGCAGAACTTCGAGCATGTGGGCAAGTTCCTGGGATTTTCGCTCGACGGCTTCCCGAGCAAGGCGCCCGCCCCGGTGCGCTGGATCGCCCAGATGATGTATAAGAAGAAGGCGACGCGCACCGACGAGCCCATCCCCGCTGGGTTCAAGCTGCCCAAGGCGGCCTCGGCCTTGCTGCCGCGCGAGGATGTCTCGGATCGTGACGGCCTTGGCCTGCTGCGGGCGAACATCGCGCGGGTGGTCGGCGGGGAGAAACTCACCCAACCAAGCCCGATCTTCGGCACGCTGACGCACGAGGAATGGGTCACGATCCAACTCAAGCACATGGCGCTGCACTTGTCGTTCCTGCACCCCGACCCGACGCCATGAATCTTCGCACGCTCCAGATCATCTGCGCGAGCCTGGCCGGGGGCGTGCTGGTGTTCACGGCCGTCATGGGCGGGCTCGCGTATGCCGGCATGAACACGCCCATCCCCGCGCTGCTCGCGCCGCTGGCGGGCGCGGTCGCGTTGTCGCTGCCAGCCAGCGTGCTCGTGGGGATCGCGGTGAAGTCGAGCATCTTGCAACAGGCCCGCATGGCGTGGCTGCGCGCGGATGGCGGTGACGATGCCGGAGCGATCGCGGTGTTCGAGGATGCGTACGGGCGGGGTACGCTCATCCAGGTTGCCGCCCTCGAGGGCTTCGGGCTGCTCGGGGTGGTGAGCGCATTCGTGACCGGGCAGTTGTTGTTCCTTTTCGCTCCAGTTCTGGCGGTGATGGGCATCGGGCTGCTGTTCCCAACCGAGGCCAAGTTTCGGGCGATTGTTGCCCACCTGAGCCGGCCGGCCGAGCCGCGTGAACAGCGTTTCATGGATGCCCATGACTCCGAAATGCCATGAACTCCCGGGTAATATGCCCAAGAGCCGCTGTTGGCTCTAGAGGGAGTTTCCGATGTCACACACCGATACAACGAAGTGCGCGACGGTGGCCACGGTCGATGAGCGCGTCGCCCGGCTCTACCAGGTCAAGCCCACGATGGGCAAGGCCCTCGATCTCACCGAGGTGGCCACGCTCACCAACGGCCATGAAAGCGAGCACGAGCGGAGGCGACCCGACATGATGGGCGGGCCGGGCGTGCGTAGCGCGCCGGGTGGCTCGGGCATCGCAGGAGGCCCGCACCTGGCCACGCCGAGCGAGACGGGCAAGGAAGAGTCCCGCCGATTCGCCCGCGAGGTGGCCGCCTGGCTGGTCGACCGACCCGAGCGGACCGATGGACGGACGCTCAACGTTTTCGCCGCGTCGCGATTCCTCGGTATGCTCCGCGAGGAGTTGGACGAATCGAAGGCCAACCACATCGAGCTCAGGCAGGGTGAGTTCGCCCAGATGCCGGTCAATGAGCTGCGTACGCACTCGGCGTTGATCGGGGCGCTATCTTTGCGCTGAAGCCGGCGAGGTGTCATCCTGGCCTGCGCTCACACCCGCAGCACCGGAGCCGCGATGACCACGACCTCGCTCGAGTTCGGGCCGCCCACCGAGGCCGACCTGCCACAGATGGGACTCGTGCTGTCCAGGGCGTTCGAGCCGACGCCCGAGGACGCGCTGGAGTGGGTGCGAGATGGTGTGGGCCTCGAGAACGCCCGCGTCTTGCGTGAGAACGGCGCGGTGGTCGCCACCTCGATGCGCGCCCCGATGGGCATCTGGCTCGGCGGGCGCAGCGTGCCACAGGTGGGCATCGCCGGCGTGGCCGTCGCGCCCGAGGCCCGCGGGCGGGGCTTGGCCCGCGAGATCATGCGCCATTGCCTGCTCGAGATGGCCAACCTGGGCGAGCCCATCAGCACGCTCTACTCGGCGATGCACCCGCTGTATCGCAGCGTCGGCTACGAGACCGCTGGGCATCTCTTCAGCGCGCGTGTGCCGGCGGGCATGATCCAGAGCGGTGATCGTGGGACGGACTGGCGGCCGTTGGTCGAAGGCGACCTGCCGGGTGTCAAGGCGTGCAACCGCCAGCGAGCGCGTTTCATCTCGGGCGCATTGGATCGCGGCCCGTATGTGTGGAATTGGGTGCTCAAGCCCAAAGCCGGGCCGGCCGAGGCGTACGTCGCTCCTGACGCGTCGGGTGGGATCGAAGCGTACTGCATCTACCGCGTGACGCCGCGCACCGATGGGCCCACAACGGGCAACGCCCGCGGCAAGCTGATGAACCTTGTCGACTTCGGCTACATCAACGGTTCTGGGCTCGACCGCCTGATGGGCTTCCTGCGTTCGTTCTCGTCTGTGGTTGGCGAGATCGACCTGGCCGACCATCCCGGCTCGCCGCTGCTCAGCCGCTTGCCCGACCGGCGGTTCGCGATGAACATCCACGACCCGTGGATGCTGCGTGTCGTGGACGTGGCGGGGGCGCTCGAGGCCCGGGGCTTTGCGGAGGCAATTTCGTGCGAGTTCGTGCTGCGTGTCCACGATGCGATGATCGAGGCCAACAACCAGCCGCTGCATGTGCGGATCGACGGCGGCAAGGCGGGGATTCGCATGGCGAAGGATGCCGAAACTTCCAATGCCATCGATGTCGACGTGCGCCATCTCGCGCCGATCCTGACTGGCGCGCAGGGTGCCACGCAACTCGCCTCGCTCGGGCTCGTGCGAGGCAATGAATCCGAAACGGCCAAGCTCGACGCCGCCATCGCATGGACGGGCGGGCCTTGCATGTTCGACTTCTTCTGACACAACAAGAAGCGTCGCGGCCCGTGATTGACGGGCCGCAACGCGGGAAACAGGGGTTGGAATACTCGGCGTTAGCAGCCCGCGCTGAACTCGTTCTGGAAGCGGAGGAAGTCGAAGATGGTCAGGGCGCCGTCGCCGTCGAAGTCGGCGCACCGGCTGCCCGCGGAGAAGGCGTTCTGGTACGCCAGGAAGTCGAAGATGTCGATGGAGCCGTCGCCGTTGAAGTCGGCCCGGCAGGCACCGAAATCGCAGGGGGCTTGGTCAAGACGCAGGGCCGCGCCGCCTGAGCCGAAGGGCGAGGCGGTGACGGTCATCTCGACGCGGTACCGGCCCGGGGCCAGCTCGACCCAGCCACTGGAGAAGTTGCGGCTGGCGAAGGCGGCGTCGTAGTCAGAACCGATGTCGAAGCCCTCACGCGGAGCGCTGGTGTTGAAGCTGGCCACCACCGAAGCGCCCTGGAAGACGCGAACACGGAAGCGATCGCCCGAAAGGAAGGCGTCGGTGATCTTCAGCAGGCCGCAGTTG
>CAYGTM010000184.1:0-5210 GCA_964352795.1 uncultured Phycisphaera sp. | reverse complement strand
TTTGGGCGTAGCATCGCCAGCGAGCCACGAGAACCCCGTACGAAGGCCCCGATGCCCCTCGGCAAGACCATCCGCCTCTACCTGATCGACGGCTCGGCCACCGGCCCGATCGCCGCGGAGATCATCAACTGGACCGGGCAGGTCGTGGGGCGAAACCGACCCTGGGTAGTGTTCACCATCAAAGAGCCAGGCGATTCGAACCCAGCCGGCCAGCTTCTGAAAAGTCACCATTCGTGGGAGATTGTCGGTGCCATTTTTTTGCAGCTCTAGAGGCTAATAATCCTCTGAGCCCGCTGGCGACTCCTTAGCAACGCATATAAGCGGGGGGAGAGTAACCTTGCTTTACCGTCTTTTCGGTCTCATCGTCCTGCTGATCCCACTTGTCGGATGCTCATGTCGCAACAACGATCCCGGGCCGCGAGCGCCCACAATGACGAGTTTCAGTCCTGGAGACATTGTTGTTCTTCAAGCCGACGGGAGCCCTCGGCTGCACAAGCAAATGCAATCGGCATTCTCGATGCATGATGGCGATCCGCACCGCTTCTTTATGGTGACACGTCCGACCCCAGCCGAGAGCAGCGACTCATGGAACCGCTGGGGGCTCGGCGGCGAGGTGGGCGCGACCGAAGGCGAGGCTGGCATCGTTTTGGGCGCGGCGGTCCCGGGTGTTCAGAGAGGCCGGCTATGGGCCAATGCCGGGCGGAACAGTGCGTTCGCGTGGGGTGATTACGCGGCAAAGCAGCTTGAGGCAGGCTTCGACGGCGATGCGGTCCTCCGCACGCTCAGCGATGAAGAGTTCCAGCGACTTTATGAAGTCGTGACCGGTGGGAGGCGAGTCGCTGCTGACTACGTCGTGAGTCAGGATGCCAGCGATAAGTACGTTGTGTCCGCCGTGTTGTATTCGAACGCCTTCCTGGAGGCACACGCGTCAGGTGGCGACGCCGGCGCCTTATTGAAGGTGATTAAAGCTCGAGGCTTCAAGAGTGTTGGCAGCACCCAGTCATTCCGGGCCAAGAGGGACTCCGCCGAGATTCCGTCGCCTACGAATCTTGATGCCCGGGGCCGCGTCGACCACGTGATCAACCATTGGCGGCCGGTGCTGTACGTGCTCACCTCAATCGCCGAGATGGACACTACTGGGTATGCCAGCGAGCCCCACGATGTTTCGGCGGTGCCAAGCTTCATTAGGGCCTGGTATGGCGAGGGTGACCAGCATCATCGTGACGCCATGGCCTCCATCCAAGTGCCCGCACACCACATGGTGATCGTGGACCGGATCGACGGCGAGTGGTCGTACGACAAGTTCTCCGGTGTCGAAGCGGCGCTCATGACGGCTGGGGCCCGGGTGGATGTATCCAATCTGGTTGGCACTTTCAAGCAGTTTGGCGTCATCGATTCAAGCGGATCGATCGAGCCAACGCGATTTCGGGAGGTCATTCGTGCAATCTGGCAAGCCGAGTTTGTCGACAAGGGTCATGCTGAGGAGCATCCGATTGCGGACTGCCGCACAGAAGCCGAGAAGTTCGATAAGCGCATGATGGATTGGATCGACGGTTGGCTTCTGCGCGAATTTAAACAGATCACTGCTGGACCCGAAACCGGTGAATACTGGCTCGAGCTCGTGCCGCTGGACTTCTCAGATGTCCACTTTGGTCACGCGAACCGGGCCGTCTGGAAGCGGTATTGTTATCTCTATGCCGCTCGATGCGTTTTTCATTCCGAGGTTCCATCGTGCCACTCTTGTGGATATACAGGCTACAATCGCCCCGAGGGCACCTTCGGCAGAGAGTGTTTCCCGGACAGCGTCATTCCGACATATAGCCTTCTGGCGCACTCGGGTGGCAAGTACCACCAAGTTCAGCCAGGATGGACCTGGCGCAACGAGACACCCGAAACTGTTCCTGTCTATTTCGGAATCAATGACGATATATGCGGCGACAACGAAGGCGAACTCCAGATGCAAGTGCGGGTCGTGCCGATCCTGGGACTGGCAGCGGGTGGGCCTTAAGTCGATTACGCTCTAGTTACTATGATCACTGATAGCTCCCACTAGACGTTCCGCGTGTTGCCACTCTAGTGAGTCTACGCAATCAGGAAAAATAAGACCTTCATACTCCAGCCAATCTTGAATACGCTGCTCAAGATTGCTTGTTCCACCATTTACAACATCGACAACCCGTCGTAGACGATCGCGCAGGGCTGTGAAGCCCTCGAGTGGGATGACCCGCAAACGCGGAGAAGGATTGCCAAGGGCTGACACAGGAAGTATTCGCCCTACAATGGCAAGTTCGTGATCGGCCCCGACTTTGTTTACAAGCCATTGCTCATGGTCATGACATTGGCCAATATCTTTCTTCGCGTACTCCCCACCCGCCTCTTTGTCGGTCTTTAACTCGAATCCCCAGCCCGGCACCGTGCCGCCCAATCGCCAGAGGACATCAGGCCCTGTCTTTGCCTTTGACTTGTCGGGGCGTGTTGAATCAAGACCCAATGCACTCCCGAGGAGCTTCAGTCCTTCCTCGGCTTTGCTGGTTTCGTGCCCATATACAAGAAGCCCCTTGACCGCCGCAAGATCCCTGATGACGACAGACCTGTTCCTTCGCAGTCGTTCAGCCAACTGTTTGGCTTGGCTTCCCGGAGCGCAGGACTTCGGCGGCGAAAACGCGTCCTCGGATGCGGGACGGCCGAGTTCGGAGCGAACATTCGCTGCATGTATGAATCGCGTTAACGCTTCTGGACGACGGTTTGCGAGCAGAAGTGATGCGCCGCACCAGTGTTCATACCAGGCAGCTAATCTGAAATCATACATTGCTGCACTTTCAGTTAGTTCAGAGTAGGCATCCGCGGCAACATCAGCGTGCCCCGCCCAAAGATGTTGATATGCCTCTCGCTCCTTCATGAGGAGTTCAGTTAGCCATGGGGCGACATCTTGTGTCGGGTGTACTTCAAACTGACCTACATAGTCTCTGTATAACTCGTTCCACTCACTTTCGCCTTCAAGAACACCAGACATCAATTCGTTCCAGTTCGTCTCTCGCTCTTGTACCTTTTCCGCGAGTTCAATCCCTAGCAGAATCTGCTGTTGAAGAATCTCTGGAATATAAGCCCGATTACTCGGCCGCCGCAGCCAAGATTGCAGTTCAATACCAACCGCAATGACCACGCCGTGATCGGTGCTGCCACGAAAGATTCTGCCAATCGCCTGGACGATGCGTGTGGCTGTATGCGCGAGTCGGATCGTGTCCACCTTGACACTCTCGTCAATGAAACGATCAATCAGATGTTCGCCCTTTGGCACGCGATCCAGGATAAGAATGCGGCACGCATCGCCCGGCAAGTCTATGCCGTCGTACCTTGCCACAAGTCCAAGCATCTCAGGCTTGCTAGATTGAGCGAAGCGATCGATTTCATTGTTCCCGGAATCCGTCGCGTAAAGTGTTGCCGTGGGCTCCCATTGCCGACCTTGTGGCCAGGATGGAGATATAACACATGACTTTGCACCCGTGGCAAGCTCAATTGCCCGGTCGCGCTGTTCTTCGTCGGAATCCCCTTCGGCAAAAACAAACAGTCGTTGCGGATCGCCGGAACGACCGCTTGGCCGAATAACTTTAGGATCAATCAATCCAAAGGTGCGGACAAATGCGGAAGGTGTCGGAACGGTCGCAGTTAGATATACCTTACGAACGTCTTTGGCCATCCAAGAGAACGTCCACATGGGAGGTATTGCGGGGCTCATCTCTAGGCGTTCGCCGTTCAAGAGTATGCTGCATTGGGCAATATGATTTTTGATGTGTTCCCACGCAAAAAGAGTCTCTTGATTATCTGCAACACCGTTGTCGAGCATTGCGCGTCGGATAAGGTCTGCGTGCTGAGCTACAAGAAACATGGGGATAAAGAGTGGTGAAGTAGGCGATCCGGATTTGGCATCCTCAAACTGGGACGCTTGGCTAGAGGATAAAAAATAGGAATTCAGTCGTGTGAGGATTTGCTTCACCGCTTCAGACTGCGTTGGCAAGCGTACGGTAAAACGGTTACGGATTTCGTTCTCTGCAACGTGAGCGTCATCGAAAACAATTGCGTCGGGCGGATCATTACGAAAAACAGATCGGCCGTTCAATAGACTGGCGTAGTTGGTGATGCAGAAGGTGTTCCCTGCGTCGAAGCCCTCTTGTGCGGACCACGTTCCTCTCAAGCGAGTGGAAGGAGCCAAACTAATCGATTCGGCCCGTTGAAGAGTCTGCTCTGCAAGTTGATTTGTTGCACACAAGTATAGAATCCGCCCTCGCGTCTCATTTACGAGTGATTGGGCGATGAGCAGGCCAACTAGCGTCTTGCCGCCTCCGGTGCCCATTTCTACCACTAGGTCGGAGGTGGTGCGAGTTTTGTGCCACACTCTCAACGCATCTGCCTGCGAATCCCAAATGTTCTTGACATCGCCCCGCAAAGTCAGTTTGTTGAAGAGCTCTAGCGGATCAGTAGGTCGCACTGAGGCGGGGACGGAGAGCTTGAGTCGTTTCATGTCGCAATCCTCATCACGCGGCTGCACTCGTCGCTCCGCCAGACTCTATGCATATCGCCTTGATCTGGATGGCCACCATCGGGATGCTGCCGCTCAAAAGGGCCATCACGTTCAGGAACCGCGTCGTGATGTCCTCAGCGATGATGACCGCCACGTGCTCGTAGGCCGGGTAGCGGCGGCGCTCCAGGTCCCAGTATTCGATTGCGCGGATGATGTGGCTGGGGTCGGTCGCGCCGAGCTGGATCTCGACCTCGTAGCGGCAATCGTTTTCGTCGTCCAGAAGGATCAGGTCGAGCCGGCCGCCACTTGAGAGCGTGCGCTCGCGGTCGAGCACGCGGACGTCGCCCAGGCCGAGCATCGACGGGTCCTCGCAGATCTTGTCGTGCAGCCAGGCCTCGGTGAGCGCCGGGTGGCGGCGCAGGCTGAGCTTCTGGTGGGGGGTGTATTGGAAGGTCATTGGGGCTCCGATCGGGTCGAGCGTATGCGGGTGGGGGTCGGCAGTTTGGGTGGCCCCGGCGTGGTCCCTGCCCGCTGTCTCACGACAGCGGCTCGTCAGAGGCGGCGGAGCCGGAGCCAAGACCCCCCTCAGTCTCGGAAGACCTCGACAGCTCCCCCGCTGGGAGCGGGGGAGCGAGTAGGAAGGCGGCCCCCCCGCCGCCCCCCCCGGCCCCGGCGGGGCGGGGCGGGGAGA
>CAYGTM010000183.1:0-5216 GCA_964352795.1 uncultured Phycisphaera sp. | reverse complement strand
CGGTAGGGCAGGGATGGGTTGATGAGCTGGGCGGTGTGCGAATAACGGTTGCCCACGGAGTTGTAACTGGCGAAGATGCCCTGGGCGTCGGGCACCATGCCCTTGGCGTTGCCCGAGGCCCCGCGCGCGAAGTTGATGCTGTAGGTGCTCGTGCCGTGGCTGTCGATGCCCGAACTGGTATGCATCAGCGGGGGGTTGGTGGTGAACTCCTGATGGTTCTGGCGGATGCCGCTGTCCATCACCTCGGCCCGGACGCCCTCACCCGAAAAGCCCGTGACGCTGTCGATGTAGGTGGCCCCGCCGATGGAGCGGGCAATGTTCATGTCGGTCGCGGGGGCCTGCCAGCGGTCGATGAACAGCACGTCGCTGTCGGCCGCCACGGACAGGAGCTGGGCCGTGGTGAGCGTGGCCTCGAGGCGGCCCACTTGCGGCACCGTCAACGAGACAGCGCCGCCCATCGCGGTGATGGCCTGGGCCATGCGATCCATCTGGGCGTTGCCATCATGGAGCAGCTCGATGGAATACCGCGTCGCGCCCGCGAAACTCGCGCCGAGCATGATGGGCTGGAGGATCTCTTCTTCGAGCTTGTACGCCGGGTGGTAGGCCCCGACCCAGCGGACGATGCCCATCGCCTCGACGGCGGCCTTGGCGGCCGGGCTCATGCGCACGATGCGGGCGTGGTCGTGCAGCGGACGCAAGATCGTCGCGCCGGCGGCCTCGAGCGCTAGGTCGGCGGCTTCCACGGGCTGGCCGATGAACTGCACGATGTACGCGTCGTTGCCGGGCACGGCGGCGAGCTGGCCCGGGATGGCCGGCGTGAAGCGGTCGGGATCAAACTCGGCGTAGCGCAGGCGGATGGTGCTCGCGCCCGGGGCCACGCGGTCGATGCGCTGGCCGGTCAGCGAGATGGCGGTATGGCCGACCTCGCCCTGGGCGGTGAGTTCGCTCCAGGAGATCATGACGGCCTGGCTCCCGGGAACCTGGGCCTGCTCCAAGCCGAGGACCGGGCCCGATGCCTGATGGAACGGCTGGCCGTTGAAGGTGAGGGTGGGGCTCGCGCCCTGCTTGGTCTGGAGCGAGACCGACGAGCCGGATCGCGCGTCGGCGGCAATCGTCAACGGAGCGGCGAAGCCCATGGCCAGGCCGCACACCAGCACGAGTCCCATCTTGGAATGCATGTCGAATCTCCCTGGAAAGTTTTTGATACGGGCCGTCGGGGCCAAGAGTTCTGGAAACTGTTCGGGCCCACGTCCCATATCGATGCCAGAGCGTTGGCGGTCGCCCCGGATGGTCAATGTACCTCAAGCCCACGCTGGGGCCATCGCCCGGGCGGATTGGGCTTGGGTGTCTTAATGATTACGCCTGGAAGTGGGTCGGCGCTTCAGCTTGTTCCTCGTTCGGGGAGTCCAGCGTGTCGAGGAGCCGGTTGGCCAGGGCGAGCAGTTCGGGCTCGTGAGGGGCCGAAGTACCCATAACAGCCGCCCCCAAGGCCCCATGGAGCAGTTCGGCCCGGGATGCGGGAGGCGAGGTTGGCAGGAGGCCGTTGGCTTCAAGGGATTCCCGGAGTTCGGCGGCCTTGCGGAAGTATTTGACCTCGCCCGATTCGATGGCGTGAATGAGGGACCTGGCCGACCCGCCATGGCTCTCGTTGAGTTCCGCGATGCGCTGGAGGAACGTTTCGGTGACTGCCGGGCAGTCGATCAGGTCTTGCGTGGTGACGGGGCGGGAACGGCCCTCCCGCCAGGCGCGGACGAGGCGGGTGGCGACCAGGGCGGCGCGAAGAACGGCGGGGTAGGGGAACGTGTCGTCTTGTCGTTGGGCCTCGGCGAGGAGCTCGCCGACCGTTGTGAAGCCATGTTGGCGGAGTGCATGGATTTTCTCAAGGTCGTTCGGCAAGAGGTGATACAGGTTGATGGCGTCGGGGCTGGCCCAGGGGTCGATGGGCTTTACGCCGATGGAGCGCAGGTATTGCTCTCGGGTCATGGTGACGGGCGAGGGCTCGGGCTTGGGTTCGAGAAGCACGTGCGATGGGTTGCGAACGGTGGTCTGGCGGTTTCGGATGGCGTCGAGGTCGAGGCGGGCGCAGGGTACTTCGTGCTGATCGGCGAGGTGTTCGAGCCGCGCGGCGTGCGCCGGCTCGCAGGTGAGGTAAATGAGCTGGCGGCCGTCGCGCGCGAGCTCGAACATCGCGCGAGTGATGGCCTCGAACCGCTGGTCATCGGTCGTGGCCAGGGGTTCATCAAGCACGAGTGGAAGGCGGGCCGAGCCCGCGCGGCGCTCGGCCTCGAAGGCGCTCGCAAGCCGCATGGCGAGCAAAGCCTGCGCCCGCGTGCCTGTTGAGAGTTCGGCATATCCCTTGGGCGTTCCCGATCGCAGGTCGTAGACCACCGGCTCGCTTCGTTCGATGCGCAAGCCGTAGGCGGATTCGGTAAAGCGGGCGAGCCAACTGTCGGCGGTCTTCATGATGGCTGGCATGTCATCGTGGGCCATGCCCGCTTCGGCGTGTTCGAGGATCAGCCGTGACGCGGCCTTGGCGCATTCGAGGTCTCGGGCCTCGGCCACGGTTCGGGCGGCGCGTTCGAGGTTGGCAAGGGCCTGGCCGGCGTTCGCGCCGGCCTTGGCATTCTCGATATTGCTATCGATGCGGCCGATTTCCTTCTGGATATCGTCTACCTTGGCGCTCGCGGCCTCACAGGCTTTGAGTTCGGTTTCAAGGGAGGTTCGATCGAGTTCGAGCAGATCGGCGTGATCCTGCAATGCCGTGTCGAAAATCCTGAGTTGGGCTTCTTTGATGTTGACCTGGCCTTTGAGTTCATGCGCTCGCTCACGCAGCCGGAACCACTCGTGGAGTTCGGGCAGCCGATCTTCGGTCAGGCCAAGGGCCTTCAGAGTCGCGTCGTAGGTGTCCTTGGCTTTGTCCCGACGCGTCTCGCTCTGGCTGGCATCAGCGCTGGCCTTGGCCTCATCCTTGGAATACTCCCTGTGCTGTCGGGCCCGGTCCTCGAGGTCGGTTCGCAAGCGGGTCAAGTCGTCCGGGCTCGTGCAGGCCTCGGTTGTGTAGGGCTTCAGGGCCGCTGCGGCGCGTTGCAGCAGATCGGCACGTTGGGCTTGGAGTGATTCGAGGTTGGCCTTGGCACCGTGCAGATCGTGGATGAGTTTGTCCTGCCGGGCGGCACGCTTGGCGGCGGTGACAAGCGAGAGCGTGGACGCGAGCTCATCGTCGTTGCCCGCGATGTCGCGCACGGCTTGCAGCGTGGCTTGGTAGTTCTTCTCGCTGTTCTGGGCGCGCTCACGCAGTTGCGGCATCGGGTCGACTACGGCCGCCGGCTTGCGCATGAGCGTGGCGATGGCGAGCACGCCGGTGAGAGTCGCCAAGCCAAGGGCGATCCATGCGAGCGATACGGCCGCAGCGATCGCCGTGAGCACGGCGGCCACGGTCGTGGCGATGGGCAAGGCACGGCTCGGGCCGCGCGGCGTTGGCGGAGTCCAGTCGTCAGCGTCTTGCTTGTGCCTGTTGCGTTGCTCACGGGCGGCTTGGGCGGCGTTGAGGGCGTCGTCGAGGCGGGAGAGCGTCTGGTCGTCCAGCGGGCCAGCGTTCGTGCCGATCGTGTCAACTTGAACCTGTTTTTCGGCGACGAGGCGTTCGGCATCGTTGATTTGGAGCACGACAGCCGCGAGTTGGTTCGAGAGATCCCTCAGGAGCGTGATCTCGCCGTTCGGCACCCCGTGCTCGGGCAGGTTGAGCGCGGCCAGTAGGGCGCGGGTGGTCGCGGCGGTTGCGTGCTCACGATCGGCCGAGGCCTGGGCTTCGTCGATGTCGTTGCGGATCGATTCCAACCGCTTGCCATCGTCTTGGGCAACGCGCAGCGCTCCATCGGGAATCAAACCCAACTCGTGGCGTTGCGCCGAGAGTTCTTCAAGGAGATTCAGGCGTTCTTGAGCCTTCTCGATGAGCGGAGCGCGCTTGGCCTGTGTTCTGCACGCGCCAGCTTGCTCACGCAGTTCGGGTAGCGTGGCCTCTTGGGCCATCAGCGTTTGGGCGGCGTTGCGGGCCGCGTCGAGGGCGTGTCTCGCGTCACGCGCGTCCTGGGCCGGCTTGTTCGGGAAGGTCGGTTTGGCGGCGTCGCGCAGCGGGGCGAGGTCGTAGCCGCCCCGCAACTCGCGCGTCATGGCGGCTTGGATGTCCCGATCGTGATCGCCCGCTTGCCAGAGGTCGCCGATGCCGACGATCATGCCACGACCGGCGTTGGCCTCGGCGAGCACGGGTGCGTCGCCTTCCCATCCGCCACTGTGGAAGTTCACGACGGCATGGAATGTGCGATGGCCTTCACCAAATACGCCGCGAGCGTCGAGCGTCGTGCTGCGTGTCGGCCATAAAAGGGCTTGAATTGCGGTGGCCAGCGTGCTCTTGCCCGACTCGTTGCGGCCTTCGATGATGGTCAAACCCTCGCCGAAGCCGTCCACGGCAAAGCCCGGCGAGATGCCCGGCGAGCGATGGATCTCGATCCGGCGGACACGCATCAACGCGCCCCCTCGCGGTTGGCAAGCAGGTGGCCGAGCAGTTGCCGTGCCTCTCGCTCGAGAGTGGTTCGCGGATCGGAAATCGGGAAGGCGTGCTCGCCTAGATCGGGAACACGGAACTTGGGGTGGTTGGCAAGCGTGTCGAACGTGTTCGCGGCTTGCGTGACAAGCTCGCCCGCGCCGCCGGCTTGGAGCTCGAGGATCAGGCTCGCGACGCGACCAGCGACTGATCGTTCCTTCGACAGCGAATCGAGCGGAAGCGGAGGGGTGAGGCGGGCGTTGATCCGGCTGATGAACACATGGGCGTCGCGGTGATGCCAGGGGCTATTTTCCCCGTCGATCCTGGCGGCCCGGGCGTTGAGGTCTTGCCAGGCTTCGTGCTCGCCCACGAGCGCGAGGCGCACGCCGACGGCTGTCGCGCCATCAAACGCCCCTGCGGCCCGTTCGGCGGCCTGATGGAGTACCGACTCGAGGTGATCGGGATCGAGATCATCGCAAGGCACATTGATCGACGCCCACGCGATCGGTGCGATCGCGCGGTGTTCGAGCGAGACGCCTTGCGTCTCACAGCGCACCAGCCAGGCACCGCGCGGGCCGGATTCGCTGGGGTCCAGGCCGCAGGCGCTGCCGAGGTAGCCCATCGGGGGCGAGTCCGCGAGGCGTGCGTGCGATGGGACATGGACGTGGCCCAGCAG
>CAYGTM010000182.1:0-5219 GCA_964352795.1 uncultured Phycisphaera sp. | reverse complement strand
TCACCGAGTACCGGCCCGAGTACTCGTTCACGTTGGCCGTGCGATGGCGGATCCACTGCCGTGCCACGAAGATGGGCATCGAGACATGGAACTTGAACTCGACCATCTCGAAGGGCGTGGTGTGCTCGTGCCGCAGCAGATAGCGAATGAGCCCGCGATCCTCGTTCACCCGCTTGGTGCCCGCGCCGTAGCTCACCCGGGCCGCCTGCACCACCGCCTGGTCGGCAGTTTGCCCCGCTGGCACCAGCCTGGGCATGGCGTCGACGAGCGCGACGAACCCGTGCTCGTGCAGGGGAATGGTCCACCGGCTGGCTCCATCCATCACATCGACCATCGCCCCCTCGGGCTCGGCTCGCTGGGCGTTGGCGGGTGGCGTGAAGGTGGGCATGGGTTTGGCCTCGATGCTGCTGGCGGCGGGGTGCTCTGGCATGGCTCAATGTATCACGCCCGCCAACAAAAAACCCGCCAAACGGCGGGCAAACGTGCGGATGTCCCTGTGGCGGGCGAGAAGGGCCTCAGCCCTCCTGCTCGTCCTTCGCGATCTCGATGGGCTCGATGCCCAGCAACTCGGGGATCATGTCATCCAGGCGGCCCCGGGCGTTGGGGGTCACCAGGCGGCCTTGCTGGTCGACGATGAAGATGCAGGGAATCGAGTTGACCTTCCAGCCGGTCGAGAACTCGCTCTTCCAGGCATCGCCCTGGTAGTACTGCGGCCAATCGACATCGTTCTCGGCCACCCAGTTGCGCAGCAGGTTCAGGCCGTCACGCTCGGGGTTCTCTTCGTTGCGCGGGGCGTCCAGACTGATGCCCACGAACTCGACGCCCTTGTCCTTATACGCGGCGTACACCTTCTTCATGTGGGGCATCTCGACGATGCACGGGCCGCACCAGGTGGCCCAGAAGTCGATGACGACCACCTTGCCGCGGAGCTTGCTCATGTCGATGGGCTCGCCGCTGGTGGCCTCCTCGAAAGAGAGCTCGAAGGGCTTGCCGACCTGGTCGTATTGGTACACCTTGGCCTTGGCCGAGCCGGCCTCGCGCGTGTCGGGGTAGTCCGCCGCGATGGTGCGATACGTCTGCTCGAGCACCTTGTCGTCGGTCTGCGTGTACGTCGTCATCAGCATCAGCGCGGCGTTGCGAGGGTCTTCGGGCGCCAACGCGTGGAACATCTGGGCGACTTCGCCGATCTTCGCCGAGTCGTAGTCGGTCGTGCGGGCCACGGCCTGGGCCTGCATGAACAAGGCATCGGCCTTCAGGTCCTTGTTGTCCGAGCTGGCGACCAAGGCTTTGGTTTCTTCGAGGACCGTCTCATCCTGGTTCGCCGTCATTAACGCGCCCCAGCGCACGGGCAGGAGTTCGGGCAGGCGGTCGTGGGCAGGGTGGCTCGAGCGCAGCTCGGCGATCAACTCGGCCTGCTTCATCATGGCCGCCGTGCGGGCCGCGATATATTCCTCGCGATAGCCCTCCTCGGCCCGGCGGGATTGGTCGTACGCGGGAACCTCGACGGCCTCGTACGCCTCGATGATCTGTTCGGCGGGGCGGTGGTCACCCACCAGTTGGCCCTGGCCCAAGGCGGGAGTGGCCAGCGTGACGGCCACCGCGAACGCGGCTACCCCAGAAAGGCTCGTCAGCCTCCGAAGACGATGATTCATGCTCATGGTTTGCTCCTGCCGCCCGGTCGTGCCGGGCTCCGAGCCGAGTGACGCCACCGCGCACGAGCGCGGCGGGCGTTGGAAACAGTATAAGGGAAGCGGCCCCTTTAGCGCATAGGGATTACACGAACAACATGGATGCCCGTTACACGCGGTGCCGTCAGTGGGCTTTGCCCTGGGCCGCCACGGCGGCCTGGGCGGCGGCGATCTCGGCTTGGTCGCCTAAGTACCTGCTATTGATTGGCTTAAGACTCTCGTCCAGGGTATAGACCAGGGGCACGCCGGTAGGGATTTCCACGCCCATGATGTCCGCGTCGCTCACGCCGTCCAGGTGCTTGACCAGGGCCCGGATGCTGTTGCCATGGGCCGCGACCAGCAGCCGCCGCCCCGCCCGGATTTTTGGGGCGATCTCGCCTTCCCAGCACGGCAGCACCCGCTGCACGGTGTCCCTGAGGCACTCGCCTGCGGGCAGGTCGGCCTTGGGCACGCCTGCATACCGCGGGTCGCTCCCGGGCAGGCGTTCGTCGCCGGCTTCGAGCATGGGCGGCCTCACGTCGTAGCTGCGCCGCCAGATCTTCACCTGGTCCTCACCGTGCTTGGCCGCCGTTTCGGCCTTGTTGAGCCCCTGGAGCGCCCCGTAGTGGCGTTCGTTGAGCCGCCAGGCCCGCTCGACGGGCAGCCACAGGCGGTCGAGCCCGTCCATCACGATCCACAACGTGCGGATGGCCCGCGTGAGCACGCTCGTGTAGCACCCGTCAAAGTCCAACCCCTCGGCCCGGATGAGTTCGGCGGCCTTCTGGGCTTCTTGCCTGCCCTGCTCGCTCAGGTCGACATCAGTCCACCCCGTAAACCGATTCTCGGCGTTCCATGTGCTCTGGCCGTGGCGGATGAGGACGAGGGTGTGGGGCATGGGTTGATCCTGTGGCCGGCAACACGGTGGCTTGTGAACAGCGTGTGAATCGGGTTTGTACTCGATCAACTGTATCCCGCGCATTCACGCCCGCTATGATGGATTGTTACTGGCAGGGGTGTGCTGACCATGAAGTCAATCGAACTTTTTGCTGGGGCCGGTGGGCTTGCGATCGCCACCGCCAACGCTGGTTTTGACCATGAAGCCGTACTGGAGTGGAACGCCAACGCCTGCGCCACGATCCGTCGGAACAAGGCGGCGGGGATGCCGCACGTTCGGGACTGGGACGTGGTACAGGGCGATGTTGCGGAATACGACTTCAAGCAACACGCCGGCAAGGTTGAGTTCGTTTCCGGCGGGCCTCCCTGCCAACCGTTCAGCATCGGTGGGAAGCATCGTGGCATGGACGATGCGCGGAACATGTTTCCGCACGCTGTACGGGCGGTACGTGAGATCCAGCCAAAAGCGTTCATGTTTGAGAACGTGAAGGGACTTCTACGCAAGTCGTTCGCCAATTATTATGCCTATATTATCCATCAACTGGAGTACCCAGAGATCGTTCGGCGCGGCGATGAAGAGTGGACCGATCACCATTCGAGGTTGGAAAAGGCAGTGACCAGCGGTCGATCCAGGAGTCTTCGCTATAACGTCGTTTTTCAGCTTCTCAATGCCGCTGATTATGGCGTTCCCCAGCGCCGGGAGCGAGTGTTGATGGTCGGCACTCGCGCTGATTTGGGCGTGAGGTTCTCATTCCCGACTCCGACTCATGAAGCGGACGCCTTGGTGTACGATCAGTGGGTGTCGGGCGAGTACTGGGACCGGCACGCGGTGGCAAAGCGGCACCGCCCCAAGATGCCCCCCCGCTTGGCATCCAAGGTTGAGCGTCTGTCGGTGCTTTGGCCTTTCGCCATGCTACAGCCGTGGCGCACCGTGCGCGACGCCATCTCCGATCTTCCGCGCATCGCACCTGGGCAAACATGCGAGAAGTTCCCGAATCATTTCTTGAATCCAGGAGCACGGGCTTACGCGGGCCACAATGGCAGCCCCTTCGATGAGCCCGCGAAGACCCTCAAGGCGGGAGACCACGGCGTGCCGGGCGGAGAGAACATGCTCCGCCTTGCCGATGGAACGGTGCGATACTTCTCCGTTCGTGAGTGTGCCCGCCTCCAGACATTCCCAGATGAATGGGTGCTGGAAGGGTCGTGGACCGAATCGATGCGTCAACTCGGCAATGCGGTTCCGGTGAGCATGGCGGAAGTAGTGGCTTCGGACCTTCATCGAGCGATTAGGCGCGGCGATGACGTGATGACGGTAATTCGATCCGCATGTTCGGGGCGCCGAAGGTAGAGCCGAACCTCCCATGCCCGATGGCGAGACCAAATCAGTTATGCGTGGGGTTAGGCCGGCGGAAATTCATCATCCCAACGGCTAACGCGATCTGTGCCCGGGCGTCCCTTTCCTGGTGTTTTGCTTCCGAATCCGCTGGTGTTCCACATTGGCTGGTAATGAGCCATGAGCGCGAACTCGGCCGCGAAGACCCACCACTCACTCGAAAACGTAAGATATCGGCAAGTCACTTGATCGATTTGGATGTTCTTTCGCGTCCCAATCTTCCTCACATGCTCATTCAACCGAGATCGCAAGTCACGTTTGCTCTTGGTGGTGCCCTTGGATGCCTTTCCAATGTAAACCAGTTGCCCTTTGTTGTAGAGAGCATAGATACCGCTCGCGGCGGGTACTACGCCGAGTGAGAGCGGCAAGCAGGGGCTGTTCTCAAGCTTCTCGACCACTTGCTCACGAATCCCTCGATCGAGATCAAAGTCGAAATGATGGGCGCTTGCATCGGCTTGGCTCATGGCCGAGAGTTTAGCCGAACCATCCGGCAGTCTCCCATCGACGCCCACCTCGATATCGCCTGGACTACGGTTTCGGCATCGACACACTCACTCCCCAGCAACGTTCCGAACGCATGGCCCGCGTGAAGAGCCGGGACACTGGCCCAGAGCAAGCAGTCGCGGACGTGCTCCGATCCATGCGATTTCGTCCCGAACGACATCCAAATGAGTTGCCGGGCAAGCCCGACTTCGTGTTTCGGTCGAGGCGAGTCGTGTTGTTTGTCCATGGGTGTTTCTGGCATCGGCATGTCTGTCGCAACGGGCAGAGACTGCCGAGTACCCGTGCGGGCTTCTGGCGGCAGAAGCTGGAGGGCAATCGTCTTCGCGATGCACGAACACGCCGTAAACTTCGGGCCATGGGTTGGCAAGTCATCGTAGTGTGGGAATGCCAGACCAAGGACCGTGCGAAGCTCGCTTCTCGGCTCCGCCGGCTTTTGGCCCGCTAAGCACCCCCGCCTGGATTCGAACCAGGGACCTGCGGATTAGAAGTCCGCTGCTCTATCCAACTGAGCTACAGGGGCAAATCCGCCGAATCGTACGCGACAGACGCCTCTATCCTCTGCCATGCCCGACTCGGAAGCCGACAACTCCACCAACGCCCCCTACCACCTCTGGGGCACCGTGGGCGACGACTTTGACCAGGCCAGCCTCGACCAACTCGTGAACGCCTGCCGCCTGCCGATCGCGCGGGCCGGGGCCCTCATGCCCGACGCCCATTTGGGCTATGGCCTACCCATCGGTGGCGTGCTGGCCACCGAGGCG
>CAYGTM010000181.1:0-5221 GCA_964352795.1 uncultured Phycisphaera sp. | reverse complement strand
CGTGTGGGCCCGCGCCGGCTTCGCCGAGCCCAAGCAGCCCGCCCCCCGGCCCGCGCCGCCCACGCCCACCGTGGGCGAGACCGTGACCCAGTCCGATGGGTCGGTGCTCTTCGAGTGGGATATTACAAGCGGCGGCGGGGCCCAGTACATCGTGCAGCGCTCCATCACGAGCCTCGAGGGCGTCGAGGGCCCGTGGGTCGCCGTCGACTTCACCAGCGAGAAGAAGTACCTCGACGAGGCCGTGCCCTTCGGCGTGCGTCGCGCGACGTACCGCGTGCGGGCTCGCCTGAGCAACGGCCAGACCAGCGGGTGGAGCTCGGTGGCCCAGGCCAACTTCGGGACGCAGGGCAGCCAGGGCGGGCCACTGGCGGCCAAGGCGAGCGAGAGCGACGCCGCCTGAACGCACCACAAGGCGGTGATGGGCACGCCCGCGCGGGATCCGTTCTCGCGCGGGCGTGTTGCTTGCGCGGCGAAAAGCGCCATCGGCATGAATATCGATTCACGAAGCAAGGCCGGAAAACCGGCTCGCTATCATGCACATGACTCCGAACGCCCCCCTCCCCAGTGAGCCACCATGCAACTCTCCCTCGCGCTCGTCCAACTCAACGTCGTCGTAGGCGACCCGCCCGCCAACCTGGCCAACATGGAGGCGTTCATCGCCAAGGCGAAGACCGCCGGAGCGCAGCTCGTGGTGTTCCCCGAGGATGCCGTGACCGGGCCGCTCGAAGGGCAGACGCTGTACGTGCAGCACGCGCCCGAGTATCTCGCGTATTTCCAGGGCCTGGCGGTGAAGCACCAGATCGACATCGTGCCCGGCTCGTGGTCGGTCACCGAAGCCGGCGCACACGGCCCGGTCTTGTGCAACGCGGCCCACTACATCAACGCCGATGGCTCGGTCGCTGGCGTGTACCGCAAGGTGAACCTGTGGGAAACCGAGAAGGCCACGCTCGCGCCGGGGCTCGCGGCGTCGGTGTTCCCCACGGCCCACGGCATGGTGGGGCTGACGATCTGCTGGGACATCGCCTTCCCGAATCTCTTCACGGAGATGAGCCGGCAGGGCGCCGAACTGGTGGTTTCGCCCACGTACTGGTCGTTGTCCCGGCGGGCCGAGATGAGCAAGGGCGTGGCCAAAGACGAGATCGAGCTCATCGATGCGCTGTGCCTGGCCAGGTCGTTCGAGAACGACATCGTGTTCGCCTATTGCAACGCGGCCGGAAAGGTCGGCGAAGAGAAGGCCGACGGCGTGCTGAGCGGGCGGAGCCAGGTGACGCATCCGCATGAGAAGGTGCTGTGCAAGGCCAAGGGCAACAAGGAAGAGATGCTGCTGGCGTCCTTCACCCACATCAGAGCGGCTGCCCCCGTGCCGGCGTCCTGAACGCGCCGGAAGTCCGTGCCGCTAGGCGTTGGTTGGGATCACGATGCCGAAGAAACGCCGGGCGTTCGCGTCTGTCGTGGCCTCGAAGTCTTCGGACCGCTCGCCTCGCGCTTCGGCGATGCTTTTTGCGGTCAGTGAGGCCATCCAGGGCCGGCAGGGCCGCTGGCCTCGCACCGGCTGGGGGCTGAGGTACGGCGCATCGGTCTCGACCATGATCCGATCTCGCGGCGTGAGCACGGCGGCTTCCATCACCTCGGGGGCATTCTTATATGTCGCCACGCCGGTATACGAAATCATGGCGCCGAAGTCGAGGACAGCTCTGGCTTCCTTCGGGCCGGCGGTGAAGCAGTGGAACACAAACCGCTCGCCGGGAATAGTACTTTCTTCAAGGATGGGAATGAGGTCATCGAACGCCTCGCGGCAGTGGATGACGATGGGCTTGTTCGCGCCAGCCTTGCCGGCAGCGTCAACTTCTTTGATCAGCGCGAGCTGCTGGTGCAGCACGGGTTCCTGGAGTGACCGCGCCGGCTCGGTGTAATGGTTGTCCAGACCCAACTCACCCCAGGCCACGCAGCGTTCGTGGGCGATGCACGCTCGCAGGGGTGTGAGATCGAACGGCCCTTGATCGGCATACAACGGATGAACGCCCGCGCTGCACCACACGTTGGCGTAGGTGGTGGCCAGTTGGAGGCATTCCAGGGCGTTGGCCGGCGTGGTGCTGATGGTGATGCAGCCGGCCACGCCGTGGCGGGCGGCCTCGGCCAGTTCCTCGGGTACGCGGCCCTCGAAGTCTGGAAACGTCAGGTGGCAGTGGGTATCGATCACGCCAAACCGTACACAGCCGACCGACACTACGATTGGTCGATGCGACGGCTTCTCGCAATTCTGGGCGTTCTGGTGGGCGTGGCCACGGCGCTGGCCGACACCCGCTGGTACGTCGTCGAGCTCCAGGGCCAGCCGGCCGGCTGGATGAACATCGAGCGTCGAGGGGGGGGCGACGCGGGCGCGCCGATCACGCCGATCACCGCCATGCGCGTGGCGGTGGGGCGGCAGGGCTCGGTCGTGGTGACGGCGTTTACCAGCGAGGTTGTCGAACGGCAGGGCGGCAACGTCCTCTCGATGCAACGACGCCTCGAAGGCGACGCGGCGATCTGGCGATTCGACGCCAACGGCGTCACCCTCGAACGTGATGGCAAGGAACACACGCTGCCCGTGCCCGAGGGCGTGTACGTCGGCCCCGATGCCGAGCGACGATACCTTGCCAAGCGGTTGGCCGAGCGCGACCAGACCATCAGCACGCGCGTGGTCGATCCGCTCAGCGGCCTCGAGCCCGTGCCGACAATGCGCACGCGAATCGGCCCGGAGGCCGTCGAGGGGATCGACACCATTCGTTTCGAGACCCGCCGCGGCGATGAGCAGCGCGTGGTCGAGGAATGGCTCGACGCCAATGGCAACCTCGTTCGCGCCCGGACGGCCATTGGCGCGGTGGTGCAGGAAATCAGGCTCAGTGACGAGGCGACCGCGCGGCGAGCACTGGCCAAGCCGCCGGACCTTATCGACGCCACGCGCGTGACCGCGACGAGGGCGATCCGGGGCTACCAGCGGTTGCGTTCGGCCGTTTTCGTGCTGCGAGGAGTTGCCGATACGCCCGCGTTGAGCACCGGTCCGCAAACCGCCGAGCGGATCGATGATGGCAACGTCCGCATCACGATCCATCTTGGGAGTCTGGGTCCGCCCGTCGAACTGACCGCCGAACAGCGCGAGGCGTTGCTTGCCTCGACCGACCTGCTCGAGGCCGACGACGAGCTTGTGATGCAACTGGCCATGCGTGCGATTCAGGGTTTGCCGCCCGCGACCTTGCCCGCCGCCAAGGCCGAGACGATGCGGACGTTCGTGCATCGGTACATCACCCGCAAGACGCTGGATGTGGCGCTGGCCAGCGCCGCGACGGTGGCGCGCGACCGCGAGGGCGATTGCACCGAGCACGCCACGCTGCTGGCGGCCATGCTGCGGGCCCAAGGCATTCCCTCTCGCCTTGTCGCGGGCTTGAGCTACGAGCCCGACGGCCCCGGCGCGCCACCGGCGTTCGTGTACCACGTCTGGACGCAAGCGCTCATCGAGGACGATGGCGGCAGCCGTTGGGTCGATCTGGACGCCACGCAGCGGTTGCGCCCGCGCCATGTCGCCCAGATCGCGCTCTCCATCTCCGACGGCGGCAATGCGAACGACTTGTGGCACGGCCTCGCGCCGACGCTGGGGACCATCTCGGTCGACGTGGAGGCGACGCGATGACCGGAGATCACCCCGCACCTCGCTTGCCTGTTCGTAAGCTTGCAGGTCATAAGGGGGATTTCGGCCGCGTCGCCGTCGTTGGCGGCTGCGCGTTAGCCGAGAGCCGGATGATCGGCGCTCCGGCGCTGTCGGCTCGCGCGGCGTCCCGTGCTGGCGCGGGGCTCGTGCGGCTTGTGTGCCCCGAGGGCGTGCTGAACGAGGCGCTGATGCTGGCCGACCATTGCACCGGTTGCGCGCTGCCGACCGATGGCACGGGCTCGATCATCGCCAGCGAGGCCGTCGCCGTGCTCGACGAGGTGATCGATGAGGCCGACGCGGTGGTGATCGGCCCGGGACTTGGGCGTGGGTCCGGGCCGGCGGCGCTGGCCTTGCGCGCCGTACAGCAGAAGCTCACGCCCGTGGTCGTCGATGCCGACGCACTCAACGAACTCAGCGAGACGCCCCAACTCGTCCTGGACTTCCACGCCCCGGCCGTCATCACCCCCCACCCAGGCGAGTTCGCGCGCCTCGCCCGCGCGCTGGGCATCAAGGCCGACGCGGCGGATGACGCGAAGCGTCCAGACGCCGCCGAGCAACTTGCGCAGCGTTTGGGCTGCGTGGTCGTGCTCAAGGGCGCTCGCACTGTCGTGAGCGATGGGCTACATACATGGACCGACGAGACTGTCGATTCCGCCCTGGCCACCGGCGGCACGGGCGACGTGCTGGCCGGCCTCATCGGCGGGCTCATTGCCCAGCACGCACGGCCCGTCACGCACGAACTGGCCCGGTCGAAACTGGGCGAACGCGCGAAACTCATGCCCGAAGACGGCCGGCTCACGTTGTTCGAGATCGCACGCTGCTCCGTCGTCGCCCACGCCCATGCCGCGAAACTCTGGCGCGAGAAGCATCACGCGAGCGCGGGGCTCACGCCGAGCGAGCTGGCCGACGAACTCCCCGAGGCGGTTACGGCGTTGCGGGGCTAGGCGACTGCTGCTGCTGGGGTGGCGGTGGGTGAGCCTGGGCATACTTCCATCTCGCGTAGAAGATGAAGCCGACCAGGATCAGGCTGATCCCGAATCCGGTGAAGTAGGTCTTGAGTTTTTCTTTTGTCTTCATCGAATGAGGGCCTTTATCAACTCGTCCGCTTCTTGCGTTTGGTGGGCTTGCTGCCCGGGGTGCCGGGCTTGCCGGCCTTGGACCGCCGCTGCCGCTTGTTCTGCTTGCCCTCGTCGAGCTCACTGCGCCGCACCTTCGCTGTGTCGCCCTGGGCCAGGCGTTCCTTGAGCTTTCGTGCCTGGTCGCGCAATCGCGCGGCCTTCTCGAACTCGAGCGATTGGGCCGCTTCGAGCATCTCGGCTTCCAGATCGCGCAGCAACTCGGTGATGTCGAACGCCTCCTCGGCGCTGCCCGCCGCCTCGCGCGCGGTCTTGCGAGCCCGCAACTGCATCTCGATGCCGCGACGGATCTCCTTCCTGATCGTCGCGGGCGTGATGCCCATCTTTTCGTTGTAGGCCGTCTGCTTCTCGCGGCGGCGGTCGGTCTCGTCCAGCGCGTTTTGAATGCCGGGGGTGATTT
>CAYGTM010000180.1:0-5248 GCA_964352795.1 uncultured Phycisphaera sp. | reverse complement strand
ATCACGATCGGATAGATCGGCAGCGTGAGCAGCAACGCGACGAGCGAGAACACGATGTCGAACCCCCGCTTGAAAACGCGCTCGAGCGGCGGGACCGAACGCGGGCGCAGTGGTTCGGTGCGTTCGGTGGGCTCCAGGTCGAGCCAACGCACGTCTCCGGGCTCGGGCGTGTGGGCGGGGTCGTCCCAGATGATGTCCGGGCCCACCATGAGCTGGCTCGCGTTGATCGTGCGGCCCGCGCCGATCCACACGCTGCCGATGAAGTGCGCGCCAGGCTCGATGACGGCGGTGGGGTCGGCCCAGCCGCGGTCGCCGTGCGTTTTGGCCCGGTCGATCGTGCTGTTGGGCTTGCGCCAACGCTCCACGAGCAATCGGGCGCAGCGTGAGAGCTCGGTTGAGTCTTCGGCGTCGAATACCCGGGCGTCGATGACCATCGGCCAGCGCTGCTCGCGGCGCACGGCCCGGCGGAGCTTGCGCCACCCGTCGCGGGGAGATTCGGCCCCCTGCCACAGCCGCGCGACGGTGGGGCGGTTGGTGATCGCGGCCCGCGCGAAGCGGGTGTCCTGGCTGCCGTAGACGCGCTCGATACGGATGAACGATCCATCGTGGCCCGAGATGATGCGTTCGCGGTAGGCGTGCTCGTCGAGATCTTGCAGGCGCAGCATCACCAGGTCGGCGTCGTCCCAGACGATGTGGTCGACCACCGGCGGCAGCTCGAAAAGGCAGAGTGTCCGCTGCTGGAGCAACAGGTAGAGATGCGCGTGGCGCACCAGCGGCGTGGGCATCGCGCGACGTACCACCTGCACACCGCGCGACGCCCAGAAACGGTCGTGCAGCGCGACGGCGGACAGGCCGAAGACCGTCGGCGTGGTAAATGGTTCGGCGATCATGGCGTGCTCGTCCGAGCGAGTTCGTCCGCGAGTTGTTGGGCCATTTCCTTCACCACATCGCGCATCGCCTGGGCATTCGGGCCAACCGGCGCGGTCACGAGCATCTGCACGATCGCGCCGGGCCCGGGCCAGCCGGGGCCGGCGTCGACCAAGATCCTCAGGTCTCGCGAGTCCGAGCCCCAACGGCCGGGGACGACGTATGCCGTTTCGAGCACGACGCGTTCGTCGAGCAGACCCGCGCCGCGCGTGTGCTGCGTCCGCCAGAGGCCGTTGGTTTCCGTTGGGCGAACGCTCACGTCGGGCTCCCACCCGCCCGCGCGCATGGCGTGGGTGGGGTCGAAGGCCAGCAGGTCGCGGCGGTCTTGGGCGATCACGATCCGCAGGTATGCCGTCGAGCCCGAAGCCGGTGCGTCGGAACCGTATCGGGCCGAAGCCTCCCACACGTCGTAGTGCGGCGGATAGGCACGCGGCAGCGAATCACCCTGGTCTACGAGCTGCCAGCCGGCAATCGTGACGGGCAAGCCGCGCACCGCCACGAGTACGCGCGCGGGCGAGATCATGGGCTCCGCGCGACGCGCGGGGTCGGCGAAGAAGATGCCCAAGGCCAACAGCAGCACCAGGATGATCGGCAGTGTGCGTGTCATGTGGGTCACTGATAGGCCAAAGCGTATCGGCGCGCGGGCACCTGAGCGTATCGAAGCAGGCGGATGCCCGCGTAGAGCATTCCAAGCGCCAGGGCGAGCGTCAGCCAGCCACTGATCTGCGCCAGGATGCCCGTCAGGGCGGGCCAGTTCTCGGCCAAGAGTGCGAAGGGGACCAGCCGAACGACGTTGGCCACCATCGCCACCAGCGGGCTGGCCAGCACCAGCGCGATGCGCACGCCGTGACGCAGCGGCGAGCCGAACGCGAAGGCGTACGTCACCAGGCCGATCGCGGCGATCATGCGCACGCCCGCGTAGTCGCCCAGGCTCAGGCCGGCGGAGCCGATGACCAGTTCGCGGCCATTGGCATATGCCGCCAAGCCCAGAATCTCGAGCACGCCCGCCGTGACGGCCAGGCTCCACGAGCCCAGCAGGTCGGTGATGGGCAAGAGCCAGGCCATAGGTACTGGCGCAAGGAAGAATAACGCCACGACGGCCGGGCTCATGCGAAGCATCACGCTGCGCCCCACGACCGACCAGATGGCCCCGATGAGCCAGCCGATGGCGCCAAGGTGCAGCGCCAGGGTCGGGCCATAGGTGCCGCCCAGCAGGTATACGATGCCGGCCAGCGCGACGATGAGCGGCCCGAGCCATAGCCCCCGGCGGCCCGCGCTGCGCAGGCGTCGGCGGCGGCACATCGCCAGCCAGCCCGCCACGGCGGGCACCAGCATGATGTACCCGTTATCGGGATCGACCGTCGCGCTAATGTAGATGTCGCGCCACGCCGGCAGGCAGGCCAGCACTGCGGCGGCCGTTGCCGCCACGGCCTGCGCCACGCTCCACCGGCTCCAAATGGGTGCTTCCACGCTCATGCGTTCGCCCCGAGGGCGCGGTCGGTAAGCACCTGGCCCGACGGCACGGTCGCGCCCGGGCCCAGGATGGAGCGCGCCACCACGGCGTTCGCGCCCACACTCGCCCCGGCCAACACCACCGCGTCGCGTAAGCGAGCGCTGGGTGAGACTTCAGCACCGCCTTCGATGACTTGGTAGGACTTGTCGCCGGCGAGGAAACTCAGGGCTTCAAGATATTGCTCGCGGTTGCGTATGGGCAGGCACGCGCGCTCGCCACGCGGCGCGATGGCCACCCGCACGCGGTGCCGTTCGGCGATCATCGGCAGGCACTGCTCCTTGAAGTCGAGATAGCCCGATCCTGGAATGTCGCGCATCACCGCCGCCGACACCAGCATCACGCCCGTGGGCGTGCCGTCGTGCTCGGCCAGCAGCGCCACGTCGGCGTTTAGGTCGAGCAGCCGGGCGATGACATCGGGCATCGGTCGCGTCAGCACGCTGCCGCCGGTGGCCACCAGCATCATGCCATCGTGCCCCTTGGCCGCAGCTCGCAGCACGCCCGCAGTGCCCAGGAAGGCCACGTCATCGGGTTCGATGGTGACGGATTCGCCAGGCAACGAGACGGGCTTGGGGCTGTTGTGATCGGTCATCACGCGCAGGGGTGGAGCGGCACCATTCGCCCGAGACAACGCCTCATGAGCCGACATCCACCGAGTGCCGATCGTCTCGCCATCGAAGAGCGGCAGGTCGAGCACGTTGCGACCCGCAGCCTTGAGCAGCGGCGTGGGCCGCACCGTGCCGGCGAACAACAGCACCTGGCCTATGGGGCTCGTACCGGCCATGCTGCCTTTGCCAGTCATGGCCGAACCGCCCGACAAGGGCGGGTGGGTTGTCGTTGTCTTGGCCAAAGGTCCCATAGCACAGTGCTTGATCTCATCCTTACGGACCGCGAACATGGGCCTTCACACGGACCCGTGTACCGGTACATCGGCACTTCGGCAACACGAGTGCCGACCGAGTGGGGATCGTATTGGCCCTCGCACGACCAGCCCAGCCCAGAGGGCCATATCGGGGCCAGTCTTCGCGCTCTCAACCCAGGGGCATCACATACGACTGTGGACCGTTGGGGCCCAGTTCCAGACCCAACGCCATCCACACCAGCAGCAGGATGATCCAGACGACTGCAAAGACAATGGTGTACGGCATCATCATCGAGATGAGCGTGCCCATGCCCGAACGGGGTGCGAACCGCTGCATAAATACCAGGATGATGACCAGGTACGCATTCAATGGCGTGATGATGTTGGTCGTGCTGTCGCCGATGCGGTAGGCCGCCTGGGTCAGTTCCGGGCTGATGCCCACGAACATGAGCATGGGCACGAAGATGGGCGCGAAGAGCGTGTACTTCGCGCTCATCGACCCGATGAACAGGTTGAAGAACATGGTCATCACGATGAAGGCAATGATGAGCTGGTACTTGCCCCACCCCGTGGTGAACAGCCATTGCCCGCCGGTGTGGGCCAGCATCACGTCCAGCCCGCTGTAGCTCATGTATTGGATGAACTGGGCCGCGAAGAACGCCAGCACGATGATCGGCGCCATCATCTCGATGGCATGGATCATCACCGCGCCGGCGTCCTTGGTGCTCTTGATGCTGCCCGTCGTAATGCCGTACACCATGCCCGGGATGATCGACCCGATGAAAATCAGCGGCGTGATGACCACCACCCAGCGCGCGAAGGGTGGGAAGCGCTTCTGAAGCACCTCGCCCGTGTCGGTGACGAACGTCGTATGGGATCCATCGATGTAGTAGCCCTTACCATCGAAGACGACGGCAGTGTCGGGTATAAAGGGCGGTGGGGGCACGGGTTCGCCGTCAATCTTCACCACGTTCGCGAGGATTGGATCGGGCTCAGGTTGCTCGGCCGTTGGCACTCCGGGCATGTGATAGTCGAACAGCGGGGCGTCTTTGATTAGGATCATGCCCAGGATGACCATGATCACCAGAGCCCCGGCGATCGTTGCCGCAAGCAGTCCCCGTTGCTCTATGGGGGTGCTCTGTTGGCTCTCCAGGTCGGTGTCGTCCACCGGCGCGGGCCCGCCCTCATCGATGCTCTTGCGGCTCAGCCGCCGCTCGACGAACCATGAGGACGTTGCCCAACCCACACCGGTGATGATGAATGTTGAAGCGATCATAAACCACCAGTTGCACGTGGCGGCAACCTGATATTCGGGATCGATGATCTGAGCGCCAGCAGTGCTCAACTCGGCCAGCATCGGGTCCAGCCCGGTCACCACCAGGTTGGCGTTGAACCCCGCCGCCACGCCCGCGAACACAGCCGCGATGCCCGCCAGCGGCGAACGCCCCACGGCCTTATACAACAGCGCCGCCAGCGGCGGCAGCACGACATATCCGGCATCCAGCCCGAAGCTGCTCATGATGCCAAGGAAGATCATCGCGGGCGTCAGGAAGTGGTTGGGCACGACCTTCATGAACGCCTTGAGCCCCGCGCCGATCAGCCCGGTCTTCTCGGCCACGCCGATGCCCAACATGCCCGTGAGCACCACGCCCAGCGGCGCGAAGCCCATGAAGTTGGCCACCATCGTGCGCAAGCACCAGTACAGCCCATCGCTGGTCAGCAGGCTCTTGGCCCGCAGTGGTTCTGCGCCGGTGGAGACCAGTTCGGTGGTGGCCTCGCCCGTGGTCGGATCGACGACTTCCTGGAGCGACTTCACGTCTACCTGCCAGCCTTGCACGAAGCCGACGTGGCTGATGAGCATGACCACAAGTGCCCCAAGAAGGAAGAGCGTGGCCGCGTCGGGCAGCTTGTTGCCAAGCCACTCGACCCAGTCCAACGCCCCACGCCGC
>CAYGTM010000179.1:0-5332 GCA_964352795.1 uncultured Phycisphaera sp. | reverse complement strand
GACGCTGGCCAAGGCCATCGAGCAGGGTCGGGTCGCCCACGCCTACCTCTTCTGCGGCACGCGGGGGGTCGGCAAGACCTCGATGGCCCGCATCTTCGCCAAGGCCCTGGCCGGCGGCACGCCCGACACCGACAAGGCCATCATGGCCGGCCAGGATACCGACGTGATCGAGATCGACGCCGCCAGCAACCGCGGCGTCGACAACGCCCGCGAGCTGATCGCCAACGCGGGATACATGCCCCTGCGCGGCAAGCTCAAGGTCTACATCATCGACGAGGTCCACATGCTCACCAAGGAGGCGTTCAACACCCTCCTGAAGACCATGGAAGAGCCGCCCGACCATGTGAAGTTCATCCTGTGTACGACCGAGGCCAACAAGGTCCCCCCCACCATCCAGAGCCGGTGCCAGCGGTTCGACTTCCGCATGATCTCTGCCGCCCGCATCGCCGAGCACCTGCGCGAGGTGAGCGAGAAGGAGGGCGTGAAGGCCGACGACGACCTGCTGGCCGCCGTCGGCCGCCTGGGCGCGGGTTCAATGCGCGACGCGCTCAGCTTGCTCGACCGTCTCATGGCCGCTGGTGACAAGAGCCTCACACTCGCCCGTCTCGAAGAGCTTCTGGGCCTGCCGGACCGCGAACTCATCGGTAAGCTCATCGACGCCATCGCCGCAAGCGACCCGCGACAGGCCTTGGTATCCGCCGACGAGTTGCTGGGCCTGGGCATCAGCCCGGAACTGGCGCTCGAAACGCTCGCCGGCCGCCTGCGTGACCTCATGGTGCTGGGCGTGTGCGGCCCTGAGACAGCGCTGGTCGAACTGTCCGACACCGCGCGAGAGAGCGAGGCTAAGCGGGCCAGCAACTTCGATGCGCCTGCGCTCTCGCACATGATCGCCCTTTGCGAGACGGCCCAGCGGGTGTGCCGTGAGAGCCCCGCGCCCAGGGCGATGTTCGACGCGGCGCTGGTGCGCCTGGCGATGGCCGAGCGTTTCGCCGACCTGACCGCGCTCGCATCGGCGGGCGGTGCGAGCCGGGCTACGGAGATGGTCCCGGGAAAAGCCTGACGCCGGCGGCCGCTTCACCGAGCGCCCCGCCGGCGACCCGGCCCACGCCGATCCAGATCGAGCCCAAGCCGCAGGCCCGCCCCGAGCCGGCACCGGGCCCGAAGTCACAAGGCCCGACGCCGCACGACCACCCTCTCATCCGCCGGGCCCGCGAGCTATTCGCGCCGGAGAACGCGGGCGGCCCGGGCGGGGTCTAGCCTCCATTCCACAATCACCCGGCAGTTTTGCCATGTACGCTCACACCCGCGGAGATTCGCCATGACCCAGAAAAAGTCCGGCCTCATCAAGAACCTCGTCCTGCTGGTCGTCATCATCGCCTGCGGCCTTGGCGCGTGGTACTTCTTCTCTCAGAAAGCGGGCGGCGCGATGGATGAGGCGGCCGCCCAGGAATGGTTCGAGAGCGGCGCGATGGCCCAGGAACAACTCGACCTCGAAGGCGTCAAGGCCAAGCTTCGGCACGACTCGCCCCAGGACATGGGCGAAGGCCGCCATCGTTTCGAAATGTCCCGTGTGAAGCCCGGAAACACGCTAGTCGTCGACGTGGTGATCCGGGGAGGTCGCGCCATTTCACACACCGTCGTTACCGAAGCCCAGTAACCCAGGGCGCGCGGAGCCACGCCATGTTCGACCAGATGCGCGCCCTTGGCACGCTTACTAGCCTGATGAAGGATCGCCAGAGGCTGGCTGACTCGGCCGCCCGCGTCAAGGACCGTCTCGAGGCCGCCCGCGTGCAAGGCACAGCCGGCCAGGGCGCGATCATGGTGACCATGAATGGCGCGATGAAGGTCATCGGTGTCCACATCGAGCCGGCAATGGCCTCGGCCTTCTCCGCCGATGACGCCAGCCGCCATCTGGCTCAGGATCTCATCGCCCAGGCCACCAACGACGCGACGGCCAAGGCCCAGGCGCTCGCGCGTCAGACCATCGCCGACGAGGCCAAGGAACTGGGCCTGCCCGAAGAACTCAGCTCGCAACTCGGCGGGCCGTTCACGTCGGCCCTGGGGTTGTGAGCGTCACGCTCCTACCGCTCCCTCTCGACACGCCGCTACGCATCGAGGTGAGCGGCACGCAACCCGCCCGCGACGCTGGTATCGAACAAGACTGGGCTCAAGCCTGCAAGGACAATCCAAGACTGTTCGACGGCCCGATCCTCACGGTCGATGCATTCGACGCCGGAAGGGGTGTTCTGTCGGCTTCGCCCGAGCGCTACGCCCACCTCGTGTGCCAACCGCCTGGGCGAATCACGCCCACGACCATCCTCAGCGTGACGGGCGTGATCGAATCAACGAATGGCGGATGGCCCAGTGTGTTGCTCGCCCAGCGCGGCCACGAAACGCGCGGCTATCCTGGCATGTGGGAGTTCGCCCCCGCCGGCGGGCTCCATGTTCCGCAGTCACCAATAACGCTTGGCCTCCAAGACATTCTTGGTACGCTCCGAGCCGAACTGGCCGAAGAAGTGGGCATCACGCAAAGATTGCACGACACCAAGGCGATCGCGCTGGTAGCCGACCACGACGCGCGGAGCGTGGACATCATCGTCCGCGGGCGCCTCGACGGCGAAGCGCCGAAACCATCCATCTTGGGAACACACGCCTGGGAAAGCGCCCAAGCGCGATGGATTGGCCTTGAGACACTCGCTGCGTTTCTCGAATCGGCACCGGGCGGCGCGATCGAGCCCACCCTGGTCATCGCCCGCTTCCTCGGTTGGTCCCTCTGATACTCAGCCCCCGCCGCTCGGCTGCTCACGCTTGCGCGGGATGCTCAGCAGGTCTTGCAGCGTCTCGCCGGGACGCATGATCGGGCCGAGCAACTGCTCGCCGCGACGCTCGATGAGCACGCGCGGGGCGGGGCGGATCTCGGGCTTGTTGAGCGGCCCGCTGACACGCCACGGCACGGTGGTGGCCGACCCGAATCCGGGGATTGATCGCCCGATGGCGCTGCCCAGGCCGGTATTGAACTTGCCCGCGGCCTCATCCGACAACGCGGCCATCGGAATCCACACCAGCACGTCCATCGAGTTGGCCGGAAGGTTCACCGTGCCCTCGGAGTGGAGGGTGAGATCGCCGATCGGCAGGTCGAAAGGCTCGTAGTTGATGATGCCGTCGGTCATCACGATGGTGATGGGATCGATCCGGCGCCCGAGCGAACCCTTGTCCCGCTGGCCGGTAACCTTCAGCACGCTCGAAAGGACGCTGCTGGTGCGGAAGCGGGCCGTGCCGAGCGCCACGATCATCCGTCCTTGGCCGTTGGCCCAATCACCATTGGTGGGAATCGACAGGCCCTCGGTGCGAATGACCGCCGGTCCATCTTCCGGGCGTTTCTCGACGCGCAGCAACTCGGGGATGATCTGGCTGAACCGCTGGGCGATCTCGGGCCTCACCTCGCGCACCGTGAGGATCGTCTGCGGCTCGGGCATCGAGATCACATGATTCGCAAGACGCCCGTAGCCCGAAGCATCGGCCCGCGGCCCGCGCACGCTGAATCGAAGGTCGGCCTCGGGCGGCTGACCGGGAATCAACTTGCCGTTCTGGATTTCGGCGTCGAGATCGACCACTTCGCCAAGACTGTCGGACAGCAGCCCGTCGGCGTTCGACATGGCGTCGGCCAGCGCGACCGGCACGTCGTCGCCCTTGAGCGTGCCGCGCACGACCGCCGTTTCCAGACTCAACCTCCCCTGCGCATCGGTTGGTTTTTCAATCAAGGCGTTCAGGTCGAGCGTCCCGCCGCCGGCCGTCGCGGCCTTGCCAGTCACGCCGTAGGTGCTCAAGCCCACGCGCCGCACGCGTGCTTGCACCGTCTTGAACTCGATGTTTGGCCTGTCCTTGATGGCGATGGTGGCGCCCTGCCCCACCACCGAGGCATCGATGAACACGGCCGTAGGGTCGAGCAGCGCGACCTGACCGGCCAACGGGTTGCCGACCTGGGCGCGCTCGATCGAAATCTCGAAGGGCTTCACCGACGCAACCCGCGCGCCGATGGCCGTCTCCAACCATTGAGCATCGGGCGTCCACGTCAGAGACGCCGGCTTTGTGAGCGAGATGGCATCGGGTGAGAACGCCACCTCGATCGGCTGGGCCGTGGTCAGCCGGGGTGTTTGCACGCCGACCGAGGCCCGTTCGAGCGTCCAGGGCATCGATCGATTGGGCGTCGCCCGGGCCGACGCTCGGAGTTCCACTCTGCCGCCCGCGCCAAGAGAACCCCGCAGCGCCTCGATCGTACCACCACCCAGCCCGGCCAGGGCGGTCGCTAACTCTGTGCTCATCTCGTCGATCGTGAGGCGCGCTTCGAGCGCCCCGGTTTCGCCCGAGTCCACCGCTCCGTTCACGACCGCGACGCGCCCACGACCGGGGATCTCGACCGCGACATCGAGCGTGCCCCGCACGTTCGAGCCGCCAGCAATCGCGCGCCCCACCGAGTTCAGGCCGCCAGTGAGCGTGGCGATCGCCACGTCGGCGCGTTGCCGCTGGCCCGTCTCGTCCGGCTGGCCGATGGGGACGCCGTTGATCCTGATCGGCCCGTCAGCCGCCAGCCGCACGGCCGTGCCGTCGAGCCCGGATACAAGGTTCGCGCCCTCACCCAGCGGGAACACCGCGGGCCCGACTTCCACGAAAATCGGTGGCGTCGTAGCCAGTGTGGAACCTTCCATCGCAATCATCGGCGCGATGCCATTCCAGAGCGCCTCGCTCGGCGTGGCCTTGAGAGTTGCACCCGCGATCGAAACCCCAGTCTTCGTCAGACCGATGCCCTGGGTCTTGAGCGTGACGTGCCGCGCGTCCACCGACAGCGTGCCGGCGATCATCGCGCCGCCGCTGGGTTCGGTAAGGTCCACCCGCGCGCTCACGCTGGGCCCGACGGCTTCGTCCAGCCATTGCTGCAATGGTCGACCCGCAACGTTCATATCCAGAACACCGGCGAGTGCCGTGGGCCCCGACACCTCCACGGTGCCCAGCACGATGGGCAGGCCGCCCGACGCCGAATCCAGCAGCGTCCCAAGCCCGGCCGATTGCAACCGTGCGTCCATCACCGCCGGCTGCCCGTTCACCGTTGGTTTTGAGTCCAGTTCGAGCGTGGTCTCGCTGCCGCTTGTGGCCAGCCGAAGTTCCAGGCTCTCGATGCCCAGCGTGGGTGCCTCGGCCATGTGCAGTTTGACGCCGCCGGAGCGTACGGTCGCCCGCGCCCCCGCGCCCGCCAGATCGGGCTTCAACCCCACCATTGCCAGCCGAAGTTCCGCCACACTGGCCGACCCGCCACGGCCATTCTCCATCGCCGAGT